>CAYHUF010000046.1:0-5558 GCA_964359775.1 uncultured Candidatus Saccharibacteria bacterium | reverse complement strand
TTACTAAGATTGTCGAAGGCCAAGCTTTGATTTTATCTTTCTTCGCTAAATACATTAAGTTAAAATTAGACTAATTAACCATAAATAATTATGAACATCACCGAAAAATATCACGGGAACAGCGGGGTCGACTATATTTTTGAATATAGTGATGCCGATTCTTTTGACCACCTAGACCCGAGCCGGTGTCGGCAGGCTTATGGGGTTTGTTTTTGCGGGGACGAGATTGTGCTTGGTTATGGTGGCAAGAAGAAGAATTGGGGCTTGATTGGCGGAAGCATTGAAAAAGGTGAGACCTTCGAACAAACTCTCAAGCGTGAAATTCAAGAAGAATCAAATATGGAAGTCTTGGCTCACCTGCCGGTCGGTTATCAAAAAGTGACTGATACTCGGGACAATAGTTTCTTCTATCAGCTCCGCTATGTTTGTACCGCTCGGCCTTATGGGCCATTTACAGTTGATTCGGGTGAGGGTATGAGTCAGGTAGGTATTATAGAGATCAAGTTAGTCGACCCATTAAAATATAAAGATTATTTTGACTGGGGCGAAATCGGGGAGAGAATCATTAGCCGGGCAATTGAATTAAAGCCGAAACTAAATTAAATGGAAATAATCGGTTTAAAAACCAAATTAGTTAAAGTCGGGGATGGACTGACTGATTTTTTGGACCAAGAAATCAAACGGCTGAACTCTGGCGATATTGTCGTCGTCACTTCTAAAATCGTGGCTTTGTCACAAGGTCGGATTGGTAAAATTGCTGACAAGAAAAAATTAATCGAAAAAGAAAGTCGAAAAATCATTGCGACGCCTTGGGCTGACCTGACTTTGACCGCTGATGGCTGGTGCCTCAACGCCGGTCTTGATGAATCCAACGCCAATGATCAGCTAATCTTGTTGCCAACTAAACCATTTGAACAAGCCTGGCTAATTCGTCAATATTTAGTGAAAAGATTCAAACTTAAACAGTTGGGAGTAATTATTAGTGATACCAAAAGCTTGCCTTTGCGAGTCGGGACCACCGGCCGAGCCCTAGCCTATGCCGGTTTTGAACCACTCAAAAGCTATATTGGTAAACCAGATCTGTTTGACCGAAAGAGTCGTTTAACTGAAAGCAACCTAGCCGATGCTCTAGCTGCTAGCGCGGTAATAGTAATGGGCGAGGGTAATGAACAAACCCCGCTGGCGATAATTAAAAATGCCCCCGTCAAATTTTCTAATAAAAATATCACCGGTTTAAAAAATAAAAGTCTAAGCCTGTCTCCGGGCAAAGATATCTTCGCTAAAGTTTTTAAACAAAATTAAATCAGGAAAGGCGGTAACACATTTCCACGGTCGTGGAAATCTGTTACCGCCTTAGTTCAAAGAAAAATGCCTAGGAGGGTCTGACCCTCCTAGGCATTGAAAAAACATTAACGAAACTAGCCTTCGAGGCTTTTGAGGACCTTGAGATACAAGTCCTCGACGATCTGCTGTTGGGCTTTCCCCGTCTTGGCGTAATGATCGAGACCGGGGGCTGAATTGATTTCCAAGACCCAGTAGCGATCCGGCTTCTGACTGATGTTACCGGCGACAATCAAATCGACCCCGCAGAGCCGTAAACCCATATCCTTGGTCAACTTGATGGCAATCCGGGCAAAGTCGGGGTAAATCTGATCACTGACATCCACAGAATCACCGCCGGTGGACAGGTTAGCATTATCCAAGAGAAACACTCGCTCGCCCCGCTTGGGTACCGACTGGAAACTCAAGCCTAAGTGTTTGAGTTTCAAAGTCATCCGTGGGTCATCCAGTTTCAGACTGGTGTCGCGGCTAGAAGCTTGAAACTGGCGTTGCTTTTTCTTGAGCAGACCAAGAATGGTCGAGCGCCCATCGCCAATCACACTCAAAGGAATCCGCTCGTAAGCCGAGATAATCTGATCATCGAGGACGACAATCCGATAATCTCGACCGGATAAATATCTTTGAACTAGAGCGATTCGATCATAGGTAAAAATTTGTTTAAGAGTCTGGTAAAACTCGGTTTTGTTGTAAACCAAAGTAACACCGATGCCTTGGCTGGCATTATCGGGCTTGACGATCACCGGCCAACCCAGTTTTTGAGCATAATGATAAGCCACATCAATATTACGTTTAGAGCCAATCGTATGACACCAAGCGGTCGAATAAAAAGCTTCACCTAGAGGAACAGGGTAGCCTTCTTTCCGGATAAAAAATGAAGCAAAATCTTTATCACGGGCAATGGCTGAAGCGCCCATCGGATTTAGATCCAGAGCGGAATATTTAAAATAAGATTTGTGCCCATTTTTAAAAGTAATCTGACCGACAATCTGCCAGTTTGGTTCCATCGTCACCACCGCCCCAATTCGTGGAGCAATTTTCTGTAGAATGGTGCCGAGAAGAGGAGTTGGATGTTTCTTTTTCATTGAGGTATCTAGTGAGAACGGTGTTGCAATTAAATCATTTTAGGAAGATTAAGCAAGGTCTTTTTTGCTAAAAATTTTTAACTGTGTCCTAACGATAAAAAGGCCTCACTTATCCACAACTTTAGGCCAATTAGTGATTGACGGTGAACTGTGGTTCACCTATACTATCACTATGAGTCGCCGAGATTTAATTCATACTATTTATAACGAGATCCAGGCCTTAAACCAGGAGATCGATATTAAAATTATCCGAGGCTATCCCTATCGGCAGGAGTCCAAGCGACACAAGTTTCTAACTGCCCAACTCAATAGCTTAATGAACGAACAAAGCCGGCCGTGGTATCAGAAAGCTTCGCAGGCCATCGCCACCTTCATGTTCTAAATTCTAATGGACCACTATCAAGACAAAATCATAAATTTCTACCACCGCGAGCGACGGATGCCCGGCTACAAAGAGATGATGGCCCTAACCGGATTCAAATCTAAAAACGCCGTTTATAAGTTGATCAATAAGATGGTCGAAGCGGGGATCGTGACTAAAGACAGCCAGGGTCGCCTGACACCAAACAAAAGTCTGAACGAAGTGCCGATGCTGGGCCTAGTCGAAGCCGGTTTTCCAACTATGGCCGAGGAGGATCTATCCAGTACCATTAGTTTCGATGATTATCTGATCGACCGGAAAAAAGCCACTTACGTGCTGGAAGTGAAAGGGGATTCGATGATTGAAGAGGGAATTCACGAAGGGGATTTGGTGGTGGTGGAAAAAACCAAGAATCCTAAAATCGGTGATATTGTCATTGCCGAAGTGGATGGTGGCTGGACCATGAAATTCCTCCGCGAGAAAAATGGGAAAAAATATCTCGAACCGGCCAACAAAAACTACCAGCCGATTTATCCCAAATTTGAACTAGAAATCGTTGCTGTGGTCCGCGGGGTGATCCGGAAGTATTAAAATAAAAAAATACTTTGTAAGATAAAACGTCCTATGGTATTTTAAATAGATGACTGAAAATAGATTTCAGAAACTCCTTAGGGAAAGAAAAGATGACTATAAAACCTGGGTCCCTGTCTATTGTTCCGCACTAAGAGAGTACATTTATTTTAATTCCCAGGGATTTAATCATTTAAGATTCAAAATCGACAATACTCCTCGTAAACCTAAGGAAACTATGTATAAATTAGGTTTATTGCCTCTCGTAAGATCTGTTATTCACATGGCAACCAAAGTCGATAAATACCAGCGGAGATTGTCGCCAATCGGAGGAAGTAGGACAAAAATACTAAAAGAGATCGAGTATTGGGGATTAATTGAGGTTGTAGGGAAACAAAATGTTAAAATCCGTGTAGTTTTAAGGAGAATCATCAATAGTGATAAAATTTACTTCTGGAGTGTGATGAAAGGATAACCAACAACAACAAAAAGCCCCACCTTCTCAGGTGAGGTATTTTGTTGTGTCTGTCTCGGCTTTGGAATTCCTTATCCGAAATAGGCTTACGCCCACAGACACATCCATAGTATACACTTATTATAAATACTGTCAATACTTACAAGGTGTAGCTCAGGGATGTATCTATCGGCCTATATATACTTAGGATTATATACCTAATATAACGCAGTACAAATCAAAACATTACAGCTCATGTGTGGATAATCAATTAAACACCTAATTATTCGCAATAGTCACTAGAAATGAAAAAGGCCCCTTAGGCACTTACACCGTTCGGGTCCTTTCTCGTATTGATACTTAGTCAGTATAGATGTATTTTCCAAAAAGTCAACAAAAAGTGGATAACTAGGGATGAAGTTATCAGACCTTAAAATGACATGTGGCCAGCCGAATAAATCTAGGCTATAATAGCCCTAATATGACAGGGGGACAGAAAATCTTACTATCGGGTGTCAAGCCGACCGGCCGGCCACATATCGGCAATTATTTTGGCGCGATGAAGCAATTTGTCGAGTTGCAAGACCAACATAAAGCCCTGATTTTTATCGCCGACCTCCACGCCATCACGACTAATCAAGAAGCGACCTCGCTGCGCCAGGACACCCTCGACTTGGCTATCGACTACCTAGCCATTGGCCTCGACCCGGCCAAAACTATTCTCTTCCGCCAGTCCGACATTCTCGAACACGCCAATCTGAACTGGATTTTCAATTGTTTGACCACCGTCCCATATCTCCAGAGGGCGCACGCCTACAAAGACGCCTTGGCTAAAAACCAAGAGGTTAATGTCGGAACTTTTGATTACCCGATTTTGATGGCGGCCGATATTCTGATGTACGATGCCGACCTGGTGCCGGTGGGCCAAGACCAAAAACAGCACGTCGAATATGCTCGCGATACGGCCGAAAAATTTAATCGAGTCTACGGCGGAGCCACTTTCAAATTACCAGAACCCCTAATTATCGAAGGTCTCAAAACCATCCCCGGTATTGATAGCCAAAAAATGAGCAAGAGCAAAGGGAACATCATCCCGCTCTTTGCTGAAGATGCTGAAATAAAAACCCAGGTGATGAAAATCGTCACCGACTCCAAAACGCCGGAAGAACCCAAAGATCCGGCCACTTGTAATGTTTTTGCTCTCCATGAGCTTTTCTCGCAAGACCAATTACCTGAACTTCGCCAGCGTTATGAGCAAGGGGGAATTGGCTACAAAGAATCGAAAGAAATTCTGATCGCCAATCTAATCAAATTTATCGCTCCCTTGCGCGAGAAACGCCAGGCGATTGCCGCTGACCCGAACAAAGTTAAAGCGATCCTGAAAGCCGGCGGAGATGAAGCCAGGAAGCTGGCCCAAGCCAAAATGGCGGTGGTTCGGGAGAAAGTGGGTTTAAATTGGTAGCTAAAATTTTAATTATGGATAAACGGATTTACCTCAAAGATTTAAAGGATCATATCGGCCAAGAAGTCGAGCTCGTCGGCTGGGTGGATATTCGACGCGACCACGGCAAACTGATTTTCTTGGATTTGCGTGACGTCAGCGGTTTGGTCCAAATGGTGGCTTTGCCAAATCATGAAGAGGCTCATGGCGTAGCTAATACTGTCCGACCAGAATGGGTGATTAAGGTCACCGGTCTAGTCAATAAGCGCCCAGAAAAAATGGTCAAAGCCGTATCGCTCAATGGCGACC
>CAYHUF010000045.1:0-5676 GCA_964359775.1 uncultured Candidatus Saccharibacteria bacterium | reverse complement strand
CTGATTATTCAACACCCCGACCGACAAACCATGGAAAGCGTAAATTTGGCCCATCCAAGTGGCATCGCGACGCGCCAAATAATCATTGACGGTGACAATATGGACTCCTCGACCAGACAAGGCGTTGAGATAAGCCGGCAAAGTGGCCACTAAAGTTTTCCCTTCCCCGGTTCGCATCTCGGCAATTTTGCCAGCATGAAGAGCAATCCCACCCAAAAGTTGGACATCAAAATGACGCTGGCCGAGCACTCGCCTGGCTGTTTCTCGGATGACAGCAAAAGCTTCAGCCAACAAGTCATCCTCCGTTTCGCCCTTAATTAAGCGTTCTCGAAATTCAGTCGTTTTGGCCTGCAAAGATTCGTCGGAAAGAGCCTGGAAAACCGGCTCGAAAGTATTAATCTCTCCAACTTTTGCCTCGATAGATTTTAGATATTTAGTACTAGGGTCACCAAATAAGGTCTGTAAAATATTAGCCATAGGGCTATCCTAGCACGAAAATAGGCCTAAATTCAATTAAGTATAACTTGGAGTCTCCCTGCAGTGATTAACCTTGATTAAGTTCTTAAAAATTAGGCTCAACAATAAATCCCGTTCTCGATTGCTCGAGAACGGGACTGATCGGCTTGCGTAGCTAAAGACTATCGCTTCTTGCCTTTCTTGGCAGTCTTTTTCTTGGCAACCTTCTTGGTAGCCTTCTTCTTTGCAACTTTTTTCTTTTTAGCAGCCATTGTAGTTGGTGATTTTAATATTTAGTAAAGCTATTGTAACAACGTTCGACCTTTTTACTTTCTCCCCGATGGAAGGAAATTGTAAAAAAATTTTTCATCATTACTATTGGTTTAATTATCTGCTAAAAGAAAACTATCTACAAGTATTTTTAGTCGAATATTGTGGATAACTTTTTTAAATTAAAAATGAATTAGACAGCTGATGAAAAAAATTAAAAAATTTTTTCTTAAAATCAAATTTGCAAGAGGAAAATATGCTTAAGTAGAGCCGGAAAAAATTTTTAGAAAATTTTTCCGGCTCTACTTACAACCAATTGGAAAATTGTGATTGATTATTCTTTGAGCTAAAAATTTTTGCAAAAAAAATAATTTCCACTAAAAAATCTCCGACCAAACGCGCGGAGATTTTTTAGTTGCTGCGAAACCGAGGCCAGCGGAGTCAAAACTCCAAAGTAAAATATCTTATGTGAGTGCTGCCGCTGGCCACGGCTTGGCACCACTTCTCTTAATATAGCAAAAAGAGAAAGCTCTCACAATTTTTCCCATAAGCCAGGCTTCTGTAAAACAGAAGCCTGGCTTATGGGAAAAATCTTAATTAAGTGATTAAACACAAAAATCCCCCGGAGGGGACCCTTGTGAAGATATTTTACTTTGGCCCTGCCCAACAATAATCGCTAAGCAGAAACACTCACCCCTCTATTATAGCACCTCTGGACCAAAAAGCAACCAGGGTGGGTATTACCGTCACCCGAACGACTTCTCTCACTAAGCAGAGATGATAATATCCGTTATTGAGCAAGTCTCTATTTAGCTGGCGGTAATTTCTCTAAGAATTTTTGAGCTTGCCAAGTAAAAGCCGAATTAGCTTTAATCCCCTGCTCGATCACTTGGCGAGCTAAATCAGGGCGACCAATCTGAGCAAAGAAACCGGCGAAATTAAGATAATTTTCACTCTGGCGCGGATTAGCTTTAATCGCTTGACTAAAATAATTCGCGGCCCGATCAATGATGGTCGTAACTTGATTATTGTCACCTAAACGGAAGTAGAGATTAGCTAAAGCTAAATAATTATCTTTGTTACCCGCGTCAGCCTTAAGTTTTTTCTCTAAAATCGGAATCAGTAGCTTGAGTGTTTCTTTGGCTTGAAAATTCAAACCTAATTGGGTCTGAAGATCAGCTAGAGAATAATAATTAGCCAGACCATTAGGATCAGTTTTAATTAATTGTTGATAAAGATTAACTTTCAAACCATTAAGCCAAGCGACCTGGTCAGGACGATTAGCAAAACCAAAAGCCGAAACGAGACGGCCATCCAAAATGATTGAGGGATTGGTTTTATTTTGTTCGAGTAAGGTCGTCGCTTGTTCAAAGCGACCACTGTAAATCGAGACGAGAACGGACATCACTTTCGCTTCGGGATAATTCGGCGCCAAGTTGCGAGCAATTTCAACGGTCGAATAGGCTTTATCAAAATCACGTTGGTTAACATAAACTGAAGCTAATTGAAAATAAACCGCCTGCTTATTTGGTGAGAATTGTTTAGCCTTGTTGAGATAAGTGAGAGCGTCATCGTAACGACCGACATTCGTAAAAAACGAGCCGATCACTAAATTAAAACGAGCATCCGAACCGGCCGAAGCTCCCTCAATGGCAATTTGTTCCACCGCCAGCTGGCTATAAGCTTCACGCACCGGCAAAGGCACGTTCGGATCGAGAATTTGGCCAGCGGCGCCCAGATATTGTTCCAAAGCTTCATGAGAAGCGAAAGTGTTGGCGGTAAAAACTTTTTGATAAGAAGTGAGACGATCGGCAGGATTTGTAGAGGACATGGCTTTAATCAAATTTTGACTGGCAAAAATCGGCTTAAGGTTCAGCCAATAGAGCGAGCTGATGGTTACAACAATAACGAGACCGGCCAGACTAAGATTGAAACCCGGGACAAATTTCTTTCCCCCGCCAAGTCGCGGGCCAAGGTCGAGCGCTTTAAGAGCGGAAAAGTAAGCCAAAAGAGAGAAGAATAAAATATAAGAAACCAGATTGTCAAAAACAAAGAAATTGTGGCAAAAATAAGCCACTAGAAGACCAATCAATAAAGCGGAGCCGATGGTTTCCTGTTTAGACTCTCGGGTGAAAAAATCTCGCCGAAGTAACAGATAAATCGCCAGACCAAATAAAGTCAGATAAGTAAGCAAACCAAGAGCTCCAGCCGAAATCAGCCAATCGAGAAAAACATTGTGAGACCGGTCAAACCAAGGCTCCTGATTCCATAATGAAGGCTGATAATATTTACTAAAAACATAAATAAAACCTTCCGGACCCCAACCTAATAATGGATGCTCACGCACCCCTGCCAAACTCATCTGCCATATCTGAAAGCGTGATTCGACCGTCTGCTCATTGAATGAAATGGATGCAAAACGTCGGAGAGTTTCTGAATTTTGAACAAAAGCTGTATTTTTCAAAGCCACAAACAGTCCGATTAAAATCAGGAGGCCGATAAGCAAACCCGAGGCAAGCTGTTTAATCCGTTTGGAGCCTCGCCAGGTCAGAAGCGCGCCGGCTATAAACAGTCCGCCAATGAGACCAATAATTGTTCCGCGAGTTTGAGTGTAATAGAGTAAAATCAAAAACCACAATCCTAACAAACCATAAAGGCTTTGGAGGTAGCGTCGACCCCGTTCATCAGTCACAGCTAAATAAGCGGCAAAAAATAATTGGAACAAAAGATACACAGCCAGGTAAGCCGAGTTGCCAAGGGTTGCATCCAAACGGCTGGCGCCTTGATGAATCGCCAGTCGGCCAAATAATTGCAAAGTGGCATAACCGGCCACCACCGTCGCTACCGCCAGCGACCAGTTAAAAAAATTACGCCAAGCGGTTCGAGTGACAAGAATAGATGAAGCCACCAAAAAATACATAAACAGGTGGATTTGAGTTAAGAGACCATCCATTCGCTCAAAATTGGACCAAAAACTATGATAAGGATTGACACTAAAAACCGTGGCCAGAATACTGACAACGAGAAAACTAAATGTCGCCCATAATAAAACCGTCTGACGAGGACGAGAGGCTGGCTCACGAACAGCCAAAATCAACCAGAGAGCAAAAATTATTTCCACCACAATTCGAAAAGCAAAATTTTTCCCCGAAATAAAGGGAAAATACATCGAGGCGGTCACCACCAGAGGCACTAATAAAATCAGAGCTAAACCGGTGTAAATCCCGTAACGCAATAACGAATTAGTTTTCATATAAGGAACTATAGCAAGCTCGCCCGTCGCTTTCAAGGCAAGGGCAAGGCGAACCGGGGATCTCTAGACTAGGTTTTTTGAGTAAAAAATTGCTTAATTAATTTAGTGACAGTTTTTATTTCAGACACCTTAAGTTCGGGATATAAAGGTAGGCTTAAAATTTCTTGACTGGCTCGGCGAGTTTCCGGTAAACAATCCGGCCCGACCGGTTTGAAGGCTTGATAAGCCACTTGGTCGGAAACTAAGCGCGGATAATGAATCATTGTTGTCACTCCCCGCCTCGCCAAAAATTCTCGCAGAGCCTCGCGCTCTTTAGTTCGAATAACAAAGAGATGCCAGACCCGTTGGCCGAGGTCAGCCCCGTCCGACTTCGGCAAGAGCAGTGGCAAGCCGGCTAAGTTTTGTAAATAAAGTTTAGCTAATTGGGCCCGAATTTGATTATCCTTATCCAAATCCGGTAAATTAGCTGAAAGCCAAGCGGCCTGAATTTCATCCAGCCGGCTATTAACGCCTTCAAAATGATTATCAAATTTAGCTATTTCTCCATAATTACGCAAGGCTCGAATTTTTTCGGCCAATTTCCGATTATGAGTGGCAATCGCGCCACCATCGCCCAAAGTTCCTAAATTCTTGGTGGGATAAAAACTAAAAGCCCCGATGTCGCCAAGAGTGCCCAATTTTTTCCCCTGCCAAGCGGCGCCATGGGCCTGACAAACATCCTCGACCAGCCACAATTTATATTTCTTAGCTAAAACCTTAAGGGCTTTTAGATTGGCTGGCTGACCAAAAAGATGAACCGGGACAATGGCTTTGGTTTTTTTACTTAAGACTCGTTCAATCAAGCGCGGATCAATGGTTAAGGTTAAGGGATCGATATCAACAAAAATAGGTGTCGCCCCGGTTAGGCGAATGGCGCTAATGGTCGGAGTAGCCGTGTTAGCCACAGTAATTACTTCATCACCTCGGCCGACACCTAAAGCTTTTAAGGCCAAAAATATTGCATCCGTGCCTGAATTTAATCCAACCACATAAGGGACGCTTAGATACTCGGCAAATTTTTTCTCAAAATTAGCCAGCTCCGGACCAAGGATAAAGTAGCCGTTATCTAAAACTCGATCCAACACTTGATGGAAACGCCGGCGAAAAACTCCCTCGCGCCGAAAACGGCGTTTAAAATCAAAGAAATTAATCATCGACTTTAGTCTGCCAAGCAATAAAAGCGGCATAGTCGCGCAGGTAATCTCCCTCATCAAACCAAGAATCCGACACCACCAAAATAACCGCGTCAGGAGAAATATTTTTTAGTTCGTGCCACAAACCCGGACCCAAAACCAGGCCCAGCGAAGGGTCCGACAGTCGAAAGTTCTGTTTTTGCTCGCCGTCATCAAGCAGTAAATCAAAAGAACCGGCCAAAACAAAAATCGCTTGTTGAAAACTTTTATGAGCATGGCCACCCCGGACCAGCGATACTGATTGAACTCCGCTAATCACATAAAAACGTTTGAGAGGAAAAGGGATTTGTTTGGCAACTTCTGCCACAGCTAAACAGCCCCGCTCACCTTGATTGAAAACCGGCAACTTAAGCAGACCGGAGAATTTGACTGTTAAGACGGAATCGGGTTTTAAATCAATCATAAAAAATATAGTTTGAGCTTCTAGACTATAACAGTCCCGCCCGGCGCTTTCAAGAAAAGCGC
>CAYHUF010000044.1:5034-5934 GCA_964359775.1 uncultured Candidatus Saccharibacteria bacterium | reverse complement strand
ACTGGTAGCTGGCAAATTGGTCGTCCAGGTAATAGTCACACCGGAAGTGGTGAGATTAGAAGCTTGAACATTGGTAATGGCCAAAGTGGTGGTGGTCGCATCAGTCACAGTGACTGAAACCGTTTTGACATCCGTTGCCCCAGAACCGTCACCAACCGTTAATGTGATAACCTTGGTACCGGTAGCAGTAAAAGCTACTGTCTGATTTTGGCCACCGCGACTAGTTGTCCCGTCATTGAAGGACCAGACATAGTTCACGCCACCAACCGCATTAGTGGTTGAAGCTTGAAGATTGACTGTTTGGCCAACCGAGAAGGAAGAACCGGCGCTCGGGGAAACAATCGCTCCCGTCAAGCCAGCGGCGTAAGCAGCTGTGGAAGCAAGGACCAAAAGGGCCAAAGCTACCAAAGAGATTCGTAGAGTCTTCATATTGATAATTTCGCTTAAAATATTACTAAAATTGGACCTTTTTTGCTGAATAATTACCCCTCATACCTACCATAAATAGGGAAAAAGGTCAAGAAAAAGCCGGTTGGAACCCTCGAGTCCCAACCGGCGAGAAAACTACTGAACAGAGTAAGAGCAATCGGCTTCGATTGCCTGGCCATTATGATCGGTCAGACGAGCCGAAAACAAGGCTCCGTTCGTCACAAAATGGAACGTAAAAGTCGGGGCGGGGGTCACAGTGACCTCAGTCGTTCCCAAATTGGGTAAAGGAATCGTAATCTGGGAATCCTGTCCAAACTCCCCATAACGCACAAGGAGTGAGTAAGGAGCTCCACCGGCCACACCCTTAACCTTGATTGTTAAGGTCGCCTGATCACCGACCTTGAAGACCGTCCCGGGCTCAGGGCTGGCAATGTTGACCGAGGCTTGGCCGGATGCTGAACCGGTCGAAAC
>CAYHUF010000044.1:0-5024 GCA_964359775.1 uncultured Candidatus Saccharibacteria bacterium | reverse complement strand
CTACTAATCACATTACCGGCCGGCATGGTGTTTGACGACAGATACGACACACTGGGCACCAAACCAACAACGGTAAGATGTTGTCGGGCCAGAACTTCAGTTTCCCCAACAACATTAGGGACTGTAACGTTAGTTCCCGGGTGGCTGTTGATATCGAGGGGATCGGTGCCAGCGACAACTTCTTCGCCGTCACTAAAACCATCACCATCAGTATCCCAAGCCAAAGGGTCGGTGAAGTAATAAAACAGCTCATTCCCATCACCGATTCCGTCATGGTCTGTATCGGCAATCACCGGATTCGTACCATAGAGGTACTCCTCCCGGTTTGATAGCCCGTCACCATCAGAGTCGACTCCAGGGATACAATCGCTGGGCTGACCAAAGAACTCTCGTTCCCAGGCGTCCGGTAAGCCGTCGTTGTCCAAATCAGCGTTTGCTGATGGTTGAATAACGAAACTCAAATCGCCGGCGGTCGTGTGAATAATGGCGCTGACTTGAGTCACCGCAAATCCAAGCGGTACATTCACATCGAAACCAGAACCCTGATTAACAAAGATTGGGGTTTGCTGAGTCATGCTCAGGATTCCCTCAATCCCAATCAAAACAATGACAATCACTTCTTCCAAGCCCTTCTCGGACTTGGTCGCGGAGATTGCCACCTGCCCATTCGAATCGACATGGACTATCCGGCGGTAAGCATTACCTTCCGGATCGGTAAAACGATAATCCAGATCGGCATTTTTCAGGCTAGCGCCGGAGAAATGCAGACCAGCGTACCCGCCAGTCGGCACGGTCAGCGCTCCACCAGACCAAATCGGAGCCGGACCACTGACAACCAGGAAGTCCGGCGGCCCGCCATGGACTATCGCTTCCACCTTAACCGACGAGGTCGGCGTCGGCGGGCAACCCGTCGACACCAACACAATCATCAGGCCCAAACAGAGGGCCAAATTCGGCATACTTTTTTTCATCTCGAACTCCTTTCGGCCTTTTCGGGGCCAGTGTTTTGACTTCATCATACCCAAAACCAGCTATAAACACACTACCCTTGCGAGCAGTGAAATTTGTTCAATTGACAAGGACCTAAGTCCTAAACTGCTAGTCCTTTACTAGCACACTTTCCCTACTTTGTAAAGTGTCAAAAATGGAAATTACTTTCCGGACTCACTCTCGTTATCATCAGCCACCGGCAAAGTATCGTATTCTTTCTCGACTTCAATCGTCGGCGAAAGCGGTAAAGCCGAAGCGCCAGCCACTACGGTCAAAGTTTCTCCGGTGCCAGCATTTGAATCATCGGAATCAGTATCGTCATTATTAGCCTCGCTCATGGTCCAAATAATCGCCAGCAGGAGGATAATAATCAAAAGCAGGAGAACAATCCACCACCAGCACGGAATGGAACCGAATAAATTCAGAGCCCCGACCAAAGCCAAGGCCAGGAAACCGCGATTACTTCTAGTTGTCACGGCCGTTTCAGTGGCGGTGCTGGTGGCCACGGTCGTAGTGGCTAAAGTGGTGGTTGCCACCGCGGGAAGCAAGACACCAGGCGGAGTTAAGAGTTGTTCAATTTGACCATAATAATCGCGTAAATTTAAATTGTTGGCCGTATCGCGACCGCAATAAATATTATTAACCGCTAATTTGGTGGTAATAAAAACGTAACCGGTCGAATCGGTAATCCCCCATGGACCAAGGACATCTCGACTGTATTTTTTCTGAAAACGAACCACCGCTTCAAAAGTGGCCCGGTCGTAGAAACCGGTTACTTTCAGGCCAGTTTCTTTTTCAAAAACAATCAAGAAAGACTGAAGTTTCTTGACTTCATAGATATCATTGGCTTCACCAAATTTAATATATTTTTTCAAATAGAGGCCACAAGGTTGGTCGGTAATCACAGTAGGAATCGGGGTAATGTAACCACCACCGCCACCTCCACCTCCCCCACCACCACAATTGGTCGTACAAACATTAGGCGGAGTAGGTTCAGTGGTAAAAGAATATTCATCACTAATGACAATATTGGTAGGTGGATTATCCCCAGCCAAAGTGGTAAAGGAATATTCATCACTGATCACGGTAGTCGTAGAACCACCACAATTTTCAGTACAGCCACCATCCGAGAGAGTGGTAAAGGACATCTCGTCGCTGACAACAATGCCGGTTGAACTGCCACCATTTAAAGTGGTGAAAGAATATTCAGCGCTAACGACTTTCGTCGTCGAGCCACAATTTTCGGTACAACTACCACCATCCGTGGTAGTTGCCGATTGCTCATCGCTAATGACCGTCTGACCAACCAAGACAGTCGTCTGAGCTGAATATTCATCACTAATAATAGTTTCTCCACTTTGATTCCCAGAGCTAGTGGTCCCCACTTCGTCACTAATAGCAATCTGTCCATTCGAACAATTGCTAGTGCAGGTAGTCGTTCCAGTGCTAGCAGAAACTTCAGCGCTAATGGCGATCAAAGCTGAAGCTAAATTGCTTGGAGCTAAACTACTAAGTGGGGCGGACAAACTCATCGATTTAATGATTGGTCCGACCAAATTAGAGCTGGCACTAAGCGAGTTATCAGAGCTGGTGGCGACTAAATCTGTAGGATTAATCGTCGTCGCCTCTGAACTGGAAGCGGTGGAAGTTGGGGTCTGGTCCGGAAGAATGATGACAAGCGGAGTTGTCGTTGGTGTTTCCCCGACGGGTACAATCACCTCATCCACCACCGAAATAAGGGTTGGTGAACTACTGGCGTCAACGAAGCTCTCATCCGCTCCTAAAACCAGAGCCGGTAAA
Source organism: uncultured Candidatus Saccharibacteria bacterium (assembly GCA_964359775.1). Lineage (GTDB taxonomy): Bacteria > Patescibacteriota > Minisyncoccia > Phycocordibacterales > XYD1-FULL-46-19 > 21-14-all-37-9. The sequence goes on along the minus strand of CAYHUF010000044.1, from coordinate 2,234 downwards.
GCTAACACACAGAAAATTCCCACCACCAGGAGGGATCGGAAAAATTTGTTCTTTGCGTTAGCGTTCATTTAGGAATCTTTAGAGAAAAGACAGATTCGACTAAATCTGTAATCACAAAATCGCACACCGCCGACCAGAAATTCTGGTGACGAAAGAGCTGATCAATTTGCGACTTACAGTCCGCGCAAAGTCAAAGAACTAGATTAGGAGCCAATACTGATGGCATTACTAGCACAAGTGCCCACAAAAGACAAGGGCTTGTCAAGGGAGAAAAGCTTTGTCGTAACAACGTTAAAGGACAGTTTTTCGCGGAGCGAAAAACTGTCCTTTAAATTCTGTCCTTAATCTTGATTTTAGGGCTCCAACCCTAGTTTAATTACTAGAAGCTAGGAGAGCTAAATTTCGATTCAAGACGAGTAAGATTGAGGTAGCGAGATGAAAATTATTACAACTGATGATTTGGGGCTAAGGGTCAGTGGTAAATTAAGAGTGATTAAAAAATCTTGATTTGGAAACAAATTAGAGTTATCCACAGATAATCTAAACCTATATTCTTTCACCACTAAGCCTCCATAAGCCTGGCTTCTGTTAACAGAAGCCAGGCTTATGGAGGGATCACATTGGCAGTTCGACTTGATAATTAAGCCAAAAATCTAACATTTTTTCGAAGTCACCCTGACCTTCAAAATAATCAGGAAAAGCCTCTTGATTGATTATCTTGGTTTGCTTTCGATTTTCGCCTAAATGATCTCGATAACTTGAATACTGATATTCTTCAATAAATTTTTTAGCTTTTAAACTGTTAAAATTTCTTTGCCCGGCTTCCTCTTTCCAACCGGGAAAGACCAGCTTGACCGGATTTAAATTAATATAAGAGTAGATGTATTGTAAATAAGCGTCGTCATCTAAATGAGTGGCTTTAAAAGCACTTTCATAAAGACAACCCGTCCTCTTATATTTTGCATTAAAATATTTAGCGTAGGAAGTAAGTAGTTTCTGCATAAAAATTGATGTTCCATTCTCAACCTTTTCATGAACTAACAAATGAAAATGATTAGGCATCAAGCAATAGGCCCCAATATCAACCAAAGTTTGATCGGCTGGAAAATCAAAAACATTTTTTGATGGTAAGTTGTTTATTAAATCTCGATAGACAAAAGAATCGCTATGGTTACAAATCCAGAGTAATTTTATGAAGCGGGAATAGTCGTCATGATCAAGAAAAATCACTCTTTTATCTACTCCACGGCTATAAATATGATAAAACTCGTCTATTTCTAAAGCAAATTTTCTGCTCATTTTTATTTGTAGTTTGTTAAAGGCTTCAATCCCCTTCTCCATAAGCCAGGCTTCTGTTAACAGAAGCCTGGCTTATGGAGAGATTTAAGGGCTAGTGGGAGATTGGAGTCGAAGCGGGTGTTGGCTCGGCTGGGGCGGGCGAGGTGGGAGCAGGTGGTGGTTCGGCGGGCGCCGACGGAGTGGGCAGAGTCGGCACTGGAGCAGGTCCGGCTGGGAAGCTCGGAGTTGAGGCTGGAGTAGATTCGACTGGTGGGCTCGGAGCTGGGGCTGGAGTAACAATCGGAGGAGCTGGTTCGACTGAAGAAGAATTCGATGTCGAGTTATCCACAGGTGGAGTTGGATCAGGCGACATCGGACTGCTTGTGGTTGAGACGGAACTCAACGTTGAAGTGGGGTTAGCCGAAAAATTGGAACCAGTCGCGGTCAAGTCTCCGCTTTGATTGCTTGGGGAAATCATCGCAGGGTTGGGATCAACTGGGTCCGAACATTTACCTTTGAGTTTTGACCAATCGCCACCAATAATCTTGACACAATAAATGTCCCCGGAGATATCATCTTTCATTTCCAAACCAGAATTAATTCTGACAGTATCAGCTTCAAGCCAGCGGGTTTTAATCTGATCGAATAAACCGATGGCCGCCACCACTCGTTCGGCAAAAAAGTCTTGGATGATTTTCAGGCCAGAGAGAAAGCGCTGACTCAAGGTCGCTACAGCATCAGTCGTGGTCGCAAAAGAAACTCCAGCCTGGTAATTCCAATTGACAGATGTTATGAAGTCGCTCGAGGAAGAGCTACTCATCTGGAAAGTGACTCGATCAAGACTGTCGCCCAAAGAACCTGGGGTCAAATTAACGAAAGCTAATATTTTTCCCGAACCGCCGCCGGAATAATTTTCTAAGGCAATACCAGTTAAATCGTGCACCCTTTTTCTTCAA
>CAYHUF010000043.1:0-6132 GCA_964359775.1 uncultured Candidatus Saccharibacteria bacterium | reverse complement strand
CCACCGGCCATTCGATACACACCGCGTGTTTTCATCCCCGTGAAATTTATGGCCAAGCCACGAATCTACTGATTCGAAGCCAGCGGGGTATTCAAACAACGCACTCTAATAGGCTTATGTGTCGCATAAGCTACCCGCGCAAAATCTATGTTGTGCGACACGCTGGTATTCTAGCTCTTAAGCTTTTTAGCCCTCCCCTGAATCAAAATTAGTTTTGAACCGAAAAAATAAAAAATAAATTCCCTGACAATTACGAGCTCTGGCTTCCCTCTTCCTCACTTCTCCCTGCTCTTCAATCCAACCAAATCGACCCACCGACTAATAGATAAAACGACCCTCAATCTGGCCCAAACGAGTCCCCTGCCAGTTATCCACAATCACGACATTATTGACATCTTGTCAAATAAGAATATAATGAATAGCAGATTAGGTGCTGAGATTAACCCTGTGGGAGGGTTAATTAAAAGCCCTTAAAACGGATGGAGACTATTCTTATGGGTGTGGGAGAGATGATGGTGACAGTCGGAATGATAGCAGCCTTAGATCGGTTGCTGAAACGACAAGAGGGTTTGGGGCTTGCCGGCAACAAAGATAATGAGTCGGAGGAGGAGCGTAATTCCGTCCCCGGCCAGCATCGAGCCAATGGCTCACGCCGGCGAACAATCCGAACTGTCCCCGCTATTCGACGGGGTAAGAACCATCGCTAAGAACTTTTAAGAATAAGGACTGCCCTTTATTGTTTGATGGTTTGATTCCATCGGGGGCGGTTTTATTTTGCCGATTTTTTAAGATGGCTTTCCTTTCTAGGACATCTATCTACCAGATGGGACTTTTAAATCTTCTCTCAATTTTGCTATAATCAATTATATGAAAAATACAACCCACACTCCCCATCCACGGATTGAGGAGCGAAAAACCAGTAACGGCGGTCCCCATCTTACTATTCATGAACACATTGGGTTCAATGGTCGCCTAGCCATGTTTATTACCAAATATTTTGGCACAATGGGAGCCTTTTACACCCTAGCTTTATTAATGTTTGGCTGGATGTTCCTATCAATTACAAAATTTGGTTTGTTCGCATCTGACCCTTACCCCTTTGTCTTTTTATTATTTATTAGCAACCTCATCCAATTATTCGCTTTACCGATTTTAGCGGTTGGGCAACAAGTCCTCAGTCGAGCTGCCGATAAGCAAGCTGAGCAAATCTACAAAGACGCCGAAACTATTTTAAAACTCCAAGACGAAATTCATCGTTTAATTAAAATTAACACCGACCTGACCGAGGAAATGCACGATTCAATCATGGGTAAAAAAGCTGAGTAAGATTATTAATGGCAATTGGCAGCCTGAGTGTAGCCGGCTGTCTGAGCCTCATGGACTGAAGCAAAATAAATTCGATTCACTTCTTTGATTCGAGATACCCCTGAACACCATGGGTAATAAAATTTCTTGCCATTTTTGGAAGCCAGGACTTTCCCCTCTTGAACCCCAGGCTGGCTGGAAGCAGATTTTGATTGTGGCTGACTGATCAGCCTGGACTGATCAGCCACAGTAGTAATCACAATAGCTGGTTTCTGGCTCTCCAGTCGATAAAGCTCATAAAAACCTAAGCCACCAAGGCTCAAAAGGATCACTAGGAGAGTGGCAAAGAGCGGCTCAGCCTCTTGGGCTAAGTTCTGGCGCCAAAGCTTGCTCTTTTCGACTAAATTAGCTATAATCATCTTTGTCATTTTAACATTATTTTACAGGACTTAAACGCACTATGGCTCATCGTAAAGCTGGCGGAACAGCTAAAAATCTCCGAGATTCTCAACCAAAATTTTTAGGCACCAAACTCCACGACGGTCAAACAGCCAAAGTGGGCTCTATTATTGTTCGCCAACGAGGCACTAAGATTATTGCCGGCCCCAATGTTCGAGTTGGCAAAGACCACACTCTTTACGCTGACAAAGAAGGCATTGTTAAATTCAGTAATGCTCGTAAAACCAGTTTTGCCGGCAAAACCAAATTAGTCAAAAAAGCCAGCGTCGTTTAATAAGGACTTCAATTAATCAACCACAAAAAAACCCCGAGTGTTAACTCGGGGGTTTTTTGTGGTCACTTTACTACTCTACTACTTACTTGTCCGCCTTGGGAGGACTACTTTTACTATTTACCCGCCAAAATTTTGGTGGGCTTACTACTATCGTAGTCCCTCCAAACGCAAAATAATTGTCGCTTTCTTATCCCCTTTCTTTAGGTCTAAACGATGGTCGCCCAGCGTCTTGATCGGCTGACTCAAAACTATCCATTCTTTTTTAATATCCCAACCACGAGCCTTGGCTTCCCTGACCACATTATCAGCTCGCAGTGAAGCGAAAAGGTGCCCATCTTGATTGGCTTTGAGAATAATCGTTAAAGGCTCAATTTGAAAAACTTTAACCAAAGCTTGGAAAGCTTGATTTTCTTCTGCCTCCTGTTTGCTTTTAAGCGCTCGGACCCGATCCGCTTTAGCTAAATTTTCCGGCGTAGCCAACATCACCTTACCCGCCGGCAACAAAACATTGCGAGCAAAACCATCCGCCACGTCTTTAATATCGTGACGTTGGCCGAGTTTAGGGATATCTTGAAGGAGAATTACTTTCATCCCGTTAGAGATAGACCGCGGACCGCGAAGTCCGAGGACTTATTGATAGTTTAATAAAAATCAACCTTTGCATGAGCATTATATCATCAGTGAGCGGTCGCGATCTCTAACGGGATTCACCCCCTCTTCTATCATGGTTTTACTTCGTCAGCAACCATTCAATCGCCCTATCCCGCTGAGGATCTCGGCCGGCCTTTAAATCTTCAATAGTCATCGGAACTGAGTATTGAGGTGTTAAGCCATTGTGCGAAATCGACAAACCGTTCGGCGTCAACCAGCGAGCAATCGTAACCTTCAGAGAAGTGTTGCTCGTCACTGGAATTAATTCCTGGACCGAACCCTTGCCGAAAGTTTGTTGGCCGATGAGAATGGCCACTTTGTTTTCTGCTAAAGCCCCCGCCACAATCTCGGCTGCCGAAGCTGAACCCTGATCAACCAAAACCACCATTTTGACCTTGCGATTTAGCCGAGCGAAAATATCATAGCCTTTGCTAATATAAACATTTTCCGGATTCCCCTTACCTTTTACTTCTCGAACAATCGTCTTGCCAGCCGGTAAAAACCAGGAAGCGACATCTACCGCCGCCTCAAGGTAACCACCCGGATTACCTCTCAAATCAAGAATCAACTTATCGGAACCGGAATCAATAAATTCCTGGAGGGCTGGTCGAAAGAGATTAGGTGATTGAGCTGAAAAATTAAAGAGACTCAAAACAAAGACTCCGTTAGGGTATTTTTTGGTCTCGATGGTTGGAATGGTAATGGTATCGCGAACAATATTAAACTCAAGTGGTTTATCAACTTTCAAACGAAGCATTGTTAGGTGAATTTTTGTCCCCTTGGGTCCGCGAATTAATTTGATTGCTTGATCAATATTCAGGTTAGAGGTCGAGGTTGTCCCAATCTTAAAAATCTTATCCCCCGCCATAATCCCCGCCTTTTTTGCTGGCGAATCAGGTAAAGCGGAAATAACTGTTAGAGTATTTTCCTTCATTCCGACTTCCATACCCACTCCGCCGAAATTACCGGACACTTCTTCTTCAAATTGGGTCTTTTTCTCCGGTGGCATAAAAACCGTGTAAGGATCCCCTAAAGAAGCGGTCAGTCCAGAAATTGCTCCATAAACTTTATCTTGATCATTAGCTGGGGCATCGGGAGAACTAGTCGCTCGAGTATCAACAAATTTTTCATTAAGAATAGTCCAAGCTTTCCAAAATGGAGCAAAATCGGTGGCCGCGGTCAGAGCCAGCTTATCTTCTTTATTAGCCAAACCCACTACCTGCAGAATCGCCGGCCGATTGGAATAACCTAAATACAAACCCAAACAAAAAACTCCCGTCACTAAAACCAGAAACAACCCTAAAATTAGCAGAAGTTTTTTTAATTTCATTTAAGAGTGGTTAAATTTAACTTTAATTATCGCAAACTATCCACTTGAGGTCAAACCTGGATAAGTCTATAATAGACCCTAATGATCAGACAAATTAAATACAAGACCGTTACCTGGATTGACATGGAGTCACCAAGTCAAACCGAGCTTAATGAAGTAGTCAAAAATTATAGTCTTCACCCCCTAGTGGCCCACGAGTTAGCTATTCCTAGCCAACGTTCTAAAGTCGACCCTTACGACGATTTTATGTATCTAGTTCTCCATTTTCCTTCGAGCCATTTTTTTGGCAACGGCGACGCTCGGAAAGAGACCTATGAAGTCAATTTTGTTTTAGGGAAAAATTTTCTTTTGACCGTTCACTATGAACCGATTCAAGAATTGGAAGAATTTGCCAAAGTCTTCGAATCTAATTCAGCCTTAAATAAAAAGAAAAATGATTTACACGCTGGCCTGGTTTTTTTCTATTTAATTCAACAGCTCTACCAATCAATGGACCCGGGTCTCGACAGTATCAACCACAGTCTCAAACGAGTCGAACGCCAAATTTTCAGTGGCCATGAAGCGGAAATGGTCGAGGCTATTTCTAATATCAATCGCCAGCTCCTCGACTTCAAATGGGCTCTCAAATATCACAAAGAAGTTTTGACGTCTCTGGCTATCGCCGGCCGAGATTTCTATGGTGAAAAATTCGACTACTATCTTCGAGCGATTATTGGTGAATATGAAAAAATTTGGAATTATCTGGAAAGCCACCGCGAAACTTTCAATGAATTACGTCAGACCAATGAATCAATGTTGTCGATTAAAAATAACAACACCATGAAAGCCATTACCGTGATTGCTATGATTTTCTTGCCGGCTACTCTGATTGGGACTATTTTCTTGATGAGTGGTATTGAAAACAAAGTCTCTCCCCTGGCCGATCATTATAATTTTTATATCGCCGTAGCGATGATGGCTTTAGCCGCTGTAATTACTTTTATGGTAGCTAAATTCAAGAAATGGCTTTAACTTTCTACAATACCCTCGGTCGAACCAAAACCCCTTTTTGTCCGATTAAACCGGGCACTGTAGGTGTTTATTCTTGCGGTCCCACCGTCTATCAGATCGCTCACTTAGGCAATCTCCGAGCCTATGTTTTTGCCGATCTCTTAAATCGAACTCTGCGAGCCGAAGGTTACCAGGTCAAACACTTAATCAATATCACCGACGTCGGTCACCTAATTGGCGACATAGATGAAGGTGAAGATAAAATCGAAGCCAGCGCTCGCAAAGAAAATAAAAGCCCTCAAGATATCGCTCAATTTTACACTCAAGCATTTTTCCAAGACCTAGAACTTTTAGGAATTGATCTGGGACATTATGAATTTCCTCGAGCCACTGAGCATATCTCTGATATGATTGCTCAAATAAAAGAATTGGAAGCTAAGGGTCTCGCTTACCAAACCAATGATGGTCTTTATTTTGACACCGCCCAATTCCCCACCTATAGCCAGCTGGCTGGACTTGATCTAGCCGGTCAAGAAGCCGGGGCACGAGTGGAACATAATCCGGCCAAAAGAAACCCGAGTGATTTTGCCCTCTGGAAATTCGCCGGGCCAGAAGATAAGCGCGCGCAAATCTGGGACTCACCCTGGGGTTCGGGTTTCCCGGGTTGGCATATTGAATGTTCGGCGATGGCGACAAAATATCTTGGTTGTCATTTTGATATTCATACCGGTGGTATTGATCATATTCCCGTCCACCACAGTAATGAAATTGCTCAAGCGGAAGGAGTCTGCGATGAACGCTATGTTAACTTTTGGCTCCATTGTAATTTTATGACTATGGAGGGTGAAAAGATGTCTAAATCTTTAGGTAATGTTTTTTTGTTAAAAGATGTCATCACTCGAGATTTTTCTCCCCTAGCCTATCGCTATTTATTGCTCGGGGTTCATTATCGGTCCGAATTAAATTTCACCTGGGACGCTTTAGCTGGAGCCGAAATTGCTTGGCATAAATTAATTCAAGGCGCGCGAGATTTATTCAACCAAGCTGACCAAACCCAAGATTCGACAAAAGACAAAGTTAATCAAACTTATTATGAGCGCTTTTTAAATGCAGTAGAAAATGA
>CAYHUF010000042.1:0-6161 GCA_964359775.1 uncultured Candidatus Saccharibacteria bacterium | reverse complement strand
TTGCGTTGGGAGTCGTCGAAGTAGGCCGGGACCGTGATCACCGCTTCATCAATCTTTTCACCCAATTTGGCTTCAGCATCGGCTTTCAACTTGGCTAAAATCATAGCCGAGACTTCTTCCGGTCGATAAGTCTTATCGGCCATTTTAACCTGAACGCCACCATCAGTAGTCGTCTCAATTTTAAAAGTGACCAGACCCTTGTCTTTTTGGACATTGGGATCGTTGAATTTGTGGCCCATCAAACGTTTGACGCCGGAAATAGTGTTGGCGGGATTGGTGATAGCCTGGCGTTTGGCCAAGAGACCGACCAAGCGCTCACCAGCTTTAGACATAGCCACTATTGAGGGCGTGGTGCGAACCCCTTCAGTATTTTCGATGATTTTCGGTTCGCCACCTTCGACGAAAGCCATTGCAGAATTGGTCGTGCCTAAATCAATACCCAAAATTTTTGCCATAATGATAATTTAAATATTAAATGATAATTTCTAAATTCTAAACAAATTCTAATTTTCTAAACCGCTTTTCTTATTTCTCATTTGTTCCGCCAACTGGCGGATTTCATATTTGTTTCGGATTTCGAATTTATGATTTCGGATTTCCCCTGACTTCGCCAACTTTCACTTGAGCCGGTCGAAGCACTTTGCCGTTTAGTATATAACCCTTTTTCAAGACTTCCAGCACTCGGCCCTCGTCTGCCTCTTGGCCTTCAATAAAACCTAGTGACTCGTGTTGTTCGGGATTAAAAGGCTGATGAAGCGGGTCCATAATCTCGAGGCCATAATACTGAAAGATACTTTGGAGTTGCTGATAGATATACTCGACTCCTTGACGCCAATTGGCCGGAGCTTCAGCCCAAGCCGTTTTGTTGGCAAAGGCTAGCTCGAAGCTGTCAGCGATCGGCAAAAGCTCGTGCAGAACTGATTCCCGAGCCAAGCGACCATAATCGCCCCGCTCTTTATCTAAATCTTTTTTGAGATTGATGTAATCAGCTTTGGCTCGTTGCCAGCCGGCTAGATACTCGCGACGTTCTTCATCGCAAGCTTTCAATTCGGCCTGCAATTTTTTGAATTTGTCAGCGATTTGACCATCGGCCTCGTCAAAAGACAGGTCATCATTTTGACCTGAATTATCGTCCGAATTGGCCTCAATTTTGATTTCTTCGTCTTGATTATCCATAATTCCCTTTTTTCTTAATTTTAACCTCTTCCAAATAAAAACACAAGTTTTTGTGCGAAATCCGATTTCGCACAAAAAGGTGTGTTATAATGTAAGCTCATCAACTGGATCAAACACCCCTAATGACGAATCAGCCGATTGCAGCCACTCCATGATATCTTGCTCATACTCTTGGATACCTCCCAGTTCTTCATTAAGAAGGTCTTTATCTAAAATAGGAGCAAAGTGTTCTTCCCCCAGGTAATCTCCTAGACTTGACCAAGGGTAAGTCTTGGCAAACTCAAAGGCTTTACCACAATCCCTAAACTCTTTTTCTTTCCAGCCAGGCTCAATCATCTCCACTGGATTTAAATGAATATAATGAGGAATATAAGATAATTGCTCATCAGATTCAATTTGGACAAATTTATATTTACCCTGGAATAACGGTCCAACTCGCTCATATTTGATATTAAAATATTTTGTATAACCGACCCCTAGCTTTTGCATAAATTCGGACAAACCGTTTTCTACTATTGGCCTAGCTAATAAATGAAAATGATTATCCATCAAAACAAAGGCAAAAATCTCGACCAGTTTTTTCCGACTATCTTCTGTCTCAAATTTGATATCACACAGGCGACTGATATTAGTGGCAGCTTGGGAATCATTAAAAAAATAAAGATATGAAAGAAAACGCCGACGATCATTATCGTTATTAAAAATCGAGCGTTTTTCGACTCCCCGATTAAAGATATGATAGATTTGGTCTTCTTCAGGCTTTTCTCTCATTGGTTATATAATATCACAACACACCTTTTTGTGCGAAATCGGATTTCGCACAAAATAAAAGAAAAAGCCCGGGCAAGAAGTAATGCCCGAGGCTCATAAAGGTTTAGAGACTACTATTGAAATGATTGGTTCGCTCGCCGCTACTACAATCACTTTCGGTCTAAAGGAAGTGGTATTCCACATTACGAAAATTGGATATAAAATGCACCCAAGATTCTCCCACCTATCACTATTACCTAGAGACCTATCTCAAGTCCAGTGTGAGGGAATCGAACCCTCATCCATCCACACTGATCAGATGCGGCGACAAGATACCATTTCATACAACTGTTCTCTCTAAACCTGGGGTTATCCTAATGGTTGATGAGGAAAAATGCAAGACCCACCAAAAAACCGCTTGAGAGCGGTTTTTTGGTGGCAATTCATGTGCTTTAGCGCTTTGACCACTGAGGGGCTTTGCGAGCCTTTTTCAAACCGAACTTACGGCGTTCTTTGGCTCGGGAGTCGCGAGTCAGGAGTTTAGCTTTTTTAATCGGGGTTTTTAATTCAATATCATAGGTGACTAGAATGCGGGCCAAACCGTGGCGCACCGCTTCCGCTTGAGAGTGAGGGCCGGAACCAGTCACTTTGACCGTAACGGTAAATTTCGGAGCGATGCCAGCAGTTTTGAAAGCTTCTTCAGCAATCAATTGCAATTCTTTGGTTGGAAAATAATCCTCCAAAGCTTTGTCATTAACCATAAAAGAGGCTTTGGTGGCTGGAGTGAGTCGAACTCGAGCTGTGGCCGTTTTACGGCGACCGACGGCTTCAATATATCGTTTGTCGCTGGTAGTCATATTATTCGTTGATCGTTAAATTCTTGAGAGCAATGGCTCGCAAGCGATTGGCTGGCAACATCCCTCGAATGGCTACTCGCAAAACTTCGCGATTGCCTTTTTTGCTAACCACTTGCGCCAAAGTCGGTGACTTGGCATTACCCGGGTAACCAGTGTGGCGGAAATAAGTTTTCTGTAAAGCTTTCTTTTCACTAATTTTGAGTTTACCGGCAGAATTGATCACCACCTTGTTAACCGGAGCCAAATTAGGCTGGAAAGATGGGCTATTTTTCCCACGTAGAAGTTTGGCGGCGACGGAAGCAATTCGACCAAGACTTTGACTAGAGGCATCCAAAGTAAAAGTCTCGCCAAGTAAAACTTTGGCCGGTTTTTTGGTTGTTTTATTCTTAGTGATAGTAGAGACTTTTTTCATGTTAATTTAATGGGTCTGTAAGCTAGATAGAATCTATAGCTTAAACTAATTCAATAATCGCCATTTTACTGGCATCCCCACCCCGAGGCGCCAATTTGGTAATTCGAAGATAACCACCGGCTCGCTTGAGATAACGCGGGCCAATCTCTTTAAACAACTTATCAAGAGACTTGGGACCGCCTAAAACCTCAATCACTAAACGGCGGTTGGCGACGGTATCAACTTTAGCCTTGGTAATCACTTTTTCAGCAAACGGTCGCAAGGCCTTCGCTTTAGCTTCTGTTGTTCGGATTTTTTCCCGGCTAAAAAGGCTCCCAGCCAAAGTTCGCATCAGCGCTTTACGTTGACCTGTCTCGCGACCTAATTTACTAGTATGTTTGTGATGCTTCATAAGACCGGTTTACTTTAACACAATTCCAAAATTACTCAATGCTTTTTTGATTTCATCAATTCCCTTGTCACCCAAACCTTCAATTTCGCGCAAATCCTCCTCTTTCTTGCGGGTCAGACCACCGACAGTGCGGATACTGGCCCCAGCCAAAGCTTTTTGAGTTCGGACCGACAAACTTAAGTCCTCAATCCGAGTTTTTAGAAAATCATCTTCGGCACTTTCCGGAGCCGGTTCAGCACCACTGGCCACTAAGGCAAAACTCCCTTTTTTAACTTCACGTTCTTCAACAAAATCAACAATCGCCTTGAGTTGAGTGATCATAATCTCAATCGATTTTTCCAATGCCACCCGTGGAGTAACTGAACCGTCAGTTTCAACATGAATGCGGAGTTTATTGTAATCCGTTCGATCGCCGACACGCATATGTTCCACTTCGTAAGCCACTCGGCGAATCGGAGTAAAAATAGCATCAACAGCAATTGTTCCGATGTCCACTTTTTCTTTTTGGTGAACTTCTTTTGGGACATAGCCCAAACCTTTTTCCAAAGTAATTTCGATATCGAGGGTGGTATTTTTATCAGTAACGGTAGCAATCAATTGATCCGGGTTCATAACTTCAACTTGACCAGGCAAATCAATCGATCCGGCGGTGGCTTCCTTGACCCCCTTTACTTTCAAATGAAGAATTTGGGGTTCATCACCGGCAACTTTAAAACGAACGCGCTTGAGATTGAGTATAATCCCAATAACGTCCTCCTTGACGCCTTCAATGGTAGAAAATTCGTGACTAATGCCGTCAATTTTTACCTTAGTGATAGCAAAACCAGGCAAAGATGACAAAATAATCCGACGCAAAGAATTGCCTAAGGTGTGACCGTAACCAGGGTAAAGGCCATCAATTTCATAGACCCCGGAAAATAAATCCTCGGAGACAACTAAAGGTTTGGACGGCAGGATGATGTTAAAATCAGGCATAAGACAAATAGCTTAGCTTATAAAAATAAAGCAAAAATTAAACCCGACTATAATATTCGAGAATCGCCCCAAAATTGAGGGTCAACTCACTACCACCTAAAACCGGCTGACCTTTGATCAAGCCTTGGTTTTTGGCTAAATCAAAAATTAACCAATCGGGAGTGGTAGCAGTTTTTAAACGCTCTTCTAATTCTTTAAACTTACCGTTATCTCGGCTACCGGGACGAATACTGATGACTTCGTCTTTCCGAACCTGATAGGATGAAATAGTCACCTTCTTACCATTGATCAGAATGTGACCATGCGAAACCATCTGGCGAGCGGCAAGACGAGTAGCGGCCAAACCAAGTCGATACACGGCATTATCTAAACGACCTTCTAATAATTTGTAGAGTTCGGCAGTCGGATTACCTCCTTTAATCGAGCGGGCTTTTTTAACATAATTGGAAAAAGTTCTTTCGGTCAGGACGTAGGTCATGCGGGCTTTTTGTTTTTCTAACAACTGTTGGCCGTATTCACTAGGGCCACGCTTACCGCGTTTACTGGTCATTTTTTTGGCTGTACCAGAGACGGTAAATTTAGTCGTTTGGCATTTACCAAAAACTCGGTCTCCTAAACGGCGGCAAATTTTATAACGTGGTCCAATCTTCATAAAAAATTAAAATTAAACGCGACGAGGCTTAGGAGCCTTCGGTCCGTTGAAAGGTACCGGCGTAACGTCCTTAATACTATTAATAACGAAACCGCGAGCAATGAAAGCCCGGATAGCGGATTCCCGGCCGGCGCCAATGCCTTTGATCACAATATCGACTTCTTTCACTCCCATACCTGTAGCTTTATCGGCCAAGAGTTCCCCTACCTTACCGGCGGCAAAAGGAGTGCCCTTCTTGGAGCCTTTAAAGCCTAAAGAACCTGAGGAAGACCAGGCCACGACGCGTCCTTCTTTGTCGCTTAAATTGACCGTGGTGTTGTTGTAAGAAGCGTTGATATGCATAACGGCATAATCCAGCTTCTTTTTGGCAGTCTTAGAGGTAGAGCGAGCTTTACCCTCGCCTTCACCACCCGATTTTTTAATGACACGTTTTTTTCCCATAGTTTATTTCTTTTCCACTTTCTTCTTACCGGAACCCATCGTCTTACGGACATTACCCCGGCGAGTCCGAGAATTGGTTTTAGTTCGTTGACCACGAACCGGCAAGGAGCGAAGATGGCGAGAACCACGATAAGATTTGATATCTTTTAAACGTTTGATATTACTGGAGATTTCTCGCTTGAGATCGCCCTCAGTCTTTAAGGCTTCAACAATCCGACGGATTTGATTTTCTTGATCAGCATCGAGTTCACCAGCCTTTAGAGATGGCTTCAAACCTGCTTCCTTGATAATTTTTTGAGCCAAAGGTCGACCAACCCCGTAGAGGCTAGTCAAAGCGATTTCTAAGCGCTTTTCATTTGGTAAAGTGATGCCGGCGATTCTCATAACTAAGCTTGTTTTTGTTTATGACGAGGTTTATTCGGACAAATAATATAAAGATGGCCACGTCGTTTGACCATTTTGCATTGCGCACAGCGCTTTTTGACGGTTGATTTAACTTGCATAAAA
>CAYHUF010000041.1:0-6539 GCA_964359775.1 uncultured Candidatus Saccharibacteria bacterium | reverse complement strand
ATCGGCTCCAGCAAGACCGGCTTGGCCCGCTTGGCCGCTTCTTGGAAAGCCATCGAACCGGCCATTTTGAAGGCCATTTCAGAAGAATCAACTTCGTGGAAAGAACCGTCATAAAGTTCCACCGACACATCGACCACTTCGAAACCAGCCAAAATCCCCCGCTCCATGGCCTCCTTCACCCCTTTTTCAGTCGGGGAAATAAATTCTTGCGGAATAGCCCCACCTTTGATCGAGTTAATAAATTCAAAATTATCATAACGCTTAACATTCTTCGGTAAATTATCCTTATCGACATTCTTGTCGATTGGCTTGATCCGAATTCGGACATGACCATACTGGCCACGACCACCGGACTGTTTGACATATTTACCTTCGGCTTCGGCCGACATAGTGATGGTTTCTTTGTAAGCCACTTGCGGTTTGCCGACATTGGCTTCCACTCCAAATTCCCGCTTCATCCGATCAACCAAAATTTCCAAATGTAATTCACCCATACCGGAAATAATCGTTTCCATCGTTTCCGGATCAGTCTTAATTTTAAAAGTCGGATCTTCATCCGCCAACCGGCGCATAGCCAAGCCCATTTTTTCTTGGTCGGCTTTGGTTTTTGGTTCAATCCGCAAGGACACCACCGGTTCCGGAAAAATAATTTTGTGTAAAATAATCGGGTGTTC
Organism: uncultured Candidatus Saccharibacteria bacterium; assembly: GCA_964359775.1. GTDB lineage: Bacteria > Patescibacteriota > Minisyncoccia > Phycocordibacterales > XYD1-FULL-46-19 > 21-14-all-37-9. The sequence goes on along the minus strand of CAYHUF010000041.1, from coordinate 5,865 downwards.
TTCATCACAGAGAGTATCGGAAGTCTTGGTATCTTTCAAACCAACCATAGCCGCGATCTCTCCAGCATAAACTTCCTTTACTTCTTCGCGGTGATTGGCGTGAAGGCGAACAATTCGACCCACCCGCTCTCGGACGTCTTTAGTGGAATTGTAGACATAAGAACCAGCCGCGATCTTGCCGGAATAAACCCGAAAGAAAGTCAGTTGGCCAATAAACGGATCGGACTGAAGTTTGAAAGCCAGAGCCGAAAAAGGTTCTTCATCGGAAGCAATCCGGATCATTTCATCACCGGTTTTGACGTCATTACCAGTGACTGGCGGAATATCAATCGGTGATGGTAAATAATCAACCACGCCATCGAGGACCAATTGGACCCCTTTATTTTTCAAGGCCGAACCGCAAAAAACTGGGAACATTTCATTTTTAATCGTCGCCATCCGAATCACTCGCTTCAGATCAGGAATAGCGATTTCCTTGCCTTCCAAGTAGTCGTTCATCATCTGTTCATCATTTTCGGCCACTTTTTCAATCAGTTCCGCGTGGTATTTTTTAGCGTCATCGAGAAATTCAGCTGGAATTTCCGCTTCCTTGATTTCCTTACCCTTATCACCTTCGAAGTAGTAGGCTTTCATCTTCAAAAGATCAATCACGCCATTGTGAGCGTCATCTTCACCAAGCGGAATCTGCATCCGGACCGCTTTTTTGGTTAATCGTTCTATAATTGTTTTAAAAGAATGGTCAAAAGAAGCGCCCATCCGATCGAGCTTATTGATGAAACAAACCCGCGGCACGTGGTATTTGTCAGCTTGACGCCAAACAGTTTCGGACTGCGGTTCCACCCCGGCCACGCCGTCAAAAACCACCACCCCACCGTCGAGCACTTTCAAAGAGCGTTCCACTTCGGCCGTGAAGTCGACGTGGCCGGGGGTGTCAATAATGTTGATGCGATGTTTTAAATCGGGATTTTTGGCATCATAAGTCGGGGTCCAAAAAGCAGTGGTAGCGGCGGAAGTAATGGTAATCCCCCGTTCCTGCTCCTGTTCCATCCAGTCCATGATGGCTGCTCCTTCGTGAACTTCCCCGATTTTGTGCGACACGCCCGTATAAAAAAGCACCCGCTCGCTGGTGGTAGTTTTACCAGCGTCAATGTGGGCGATAATTCCAATATTGCGGACTTTTTCTAACGGATAGTCACGGGCCATAGCATTAATTTAAAATTAAAAAATCAAAATGAAAAATGATAATAAAAAATCACTAAATTTTAGAGAGCTAAATCAATCCTGGAATCAAAAGGAAATTTTCCATTTTGATCCGCCAGCTGGCGGAGGCGGATTAAACTTTAAGATTTTCTTCCTCCCGCCCAAGCAAAGTGAGCAAAAGCCCGGTTGGCTTCGGCCATCTTGTGGACGTTTTCGCGTTTGCGGACCGCTTCACCTTCGTTTTTACTGGCCAAGACTAATTCTTCAGCCAAGCGTTTACCCATCGGCATACCTTTGCGAGATTTGGCGGCTTCAATCAGCCAGCGCAAAGATAAAGCCATCCGGCGTTCCGGTCGACCTTCGTGAGGTACTTGATAGTTAGCGCCCCCGACACGCTTAGAACGAATTTCCATCAAGGGACCGATATTTTTCAAAGCTTCTTCATAAATTTCCAACGGTTCGGTTTTGGTTTTTTCTTTAACCACATCAAAAGCTTCATAAACCACTTTCCGGGCGGCATTTTTCTTGCCCCGTTCCATAACATAGTTGATCAGTTTTTCAACTTTGACCGAATCGTATTGATAATCCGGCTTGAGTTCGCGTTTAACTTTGAGTTTTCGTCGCATAATGGTTTTAAATTTGAAATTGGAAATCCTAAATTCTAAACAAATTAGAAATTTTAAATTCCAAGACCTTAAACAGTTTCTGATTTATAATTTGCGATTTCATGCTTGTTTAGAATTTCGTGCTTGTGATTTCGAGTTTTTACTTACTCTTCGGTTTCTTGGCGCCATAACGAGAGCGACCTTGGCGACGTTTGTCGACACCGGAGGCATCGAGGACACCACGGACAATATGATAACGGACACCTGGCAAGTCTTTGACTCGGCCACCGCGCAGAACCACCACAGAGTGTTCCTGGAGATTGTGGCCCATCCCTGGGATATAAGCGGTCACTTCCATACCATTGGTCAGGCGGACGCGAGCAATTTTTCGGAGAGCGGAGTTCGGCTTTTTCGGAGTGGTCGTTTTAACCAACAAACAGACTCCCCGCTTAAACGGCGACGGATAATAGATCGGTCGATTTTGGAGGGTATTAAAACCACGAGCCAAAGCGACAGCTTTAGACTTTTTCACCACCGGCTTACGCGGGTTGCGGACGAGTTGATTAATAGTCGGCATAACGCAGATACTCTAATACATTAGGCGTGAAAAAGCAAATTTTAGGCTCCGGTTAAGACATGGGTGATAGCCGTCGCAATCGGAGTCAGGAGCGAGCTCATCACTAAAATGACCGCCAGGACCAGCCACCACTGGTTTTTATTGAGAAACAGCTCGGCTTTGCGCCAGGCCCGAGGCAAGCAGGCCGAGAGGATTTTGGCCCCGTCAAAGGGGGCGACAGGGGTGAGATTGAAAATAGCCAGGACAACATTAATCAAGATGACACTCAATAATAAAGGCGACAAATAGACCAGGTCTTGATTAGTCACCACCACCCGAAACAAAAGCGAGAAAATAATAGCCAAACCTAAATTGGAGGCCGGACCGGCGGCCGCCACTAGCCCCGGACCCCATTTACCAGCCTTGAGATTGTAAGGATTATACGGCACCGGCTTGGCCCAACCGATGATAAAACCGCCGGGGAAAAGGGCTAAAAAGAGAGGGACTAGAAAGGATCCAAACAAATCGGCGTGTTTGAGGGGGTTTAAGGTCAGCCGACCGGCCAATTTAGCGGTGGGATCACCCAAAAAGTAGGCCGCATAGCCATGAGACACCTCGTGGATGACCACGGAGATAATCAAAATTATAATTGAAAAAATGATGTTTAATTCCATATAGGCGATACCAATCTATGCGAAAAATTCTAAATCACAAATCCTAAATTCGAAACAAATTTTAAATTTTAAATCTCAAACCGTAAACCACAGGCGACCATGTTTGTAATTTGGATTTTGATGCTTGTTTAGGATTTCGAATTTAATTATTCGAATTTAAGACCAGTTAGACAAATTCCTGTCGGGACAAAGCCCACTTGATTGGTCTGTATGGATATGTTAGCATACAGGACACGAATTATGAAAACCTGTCCCCTCTGCCAAAAAGGTAGCCAGATGGTCGGTGGATACTCCAACCGCGTCCGAGCCACCAAATATAACCCGATTCCCAAACAGCGCAAGCAGCCTAATTTGCAGTGGGCTAAATTGACCGACGGCTCCCGCCTCAAAATCTGCACCCGTTGCCTCAAAGCCGGCAAAAACCTCAAGATTAAGGTCTTGGTCTAAATAAAATCGTCCCTAAACCTAAAAAATCCCCAACAGGGGATTTTTTAGGTTATCTTTAAAATTTTCCGAAAATCATAGGTATTTCCATGGCCCAGGAGACCACGATAAGAGTTGATGGTTTCCATCTTAGGATAACCTAACATATTTCGGGTCACCTTTCTCTTCGTTGTAGTTCTGATCTGCCGATGGTGCGGAAAATGAATCCAACCAAGAAAATCCACACCTGAATCGTAAGTCTTTATGTAGACCTTGTGCTCGTGAAGTGTTAGCCGCAATTTTTCATTTAGAAAAACGTGGAGCTTCGGCAGAATCTCCTCAAGATATTTTTTGTCATCGGACAGGATTACAAAATCATCCGCATAGCGAAGATAATATTTTACTCGCAATTCCTGTTTAAGATACATATCGAATTCGTGCATGTATACATTCACGAGAAGCTGAGAGGTGAGATTGCCAAGTGGCAACCCGACACCAGGCGCAGTTGTGTAAAAACTTGAGATCACCTGATCGATAAGCCAACGGATATCAGGGTCGACAATATGACGATCAAGCACTTTCATAAGAACATCGTGATCAATACTGGCGAAAAATTTTTTAATATCACCCTTAAGCACGAAGCAAGTTCGTGAGTGGTTCTTGGATACGTTACGAGCGAAACCTTGAAAACGATTGAGCGCGCGATGAGTTCCCTTATTTAGACGACACGAATATGAATCGTAAATAAATCGAAAATGAAAATACCAATAGATTTCTTTGTAAATTAAATGGTGGACAACTCGATCACGAACCGTAGCTTTATGAATATTCCTTGGTTTCGGATCGGAAATATTGAATGCCGAGTAGAGACCGTGAATGTAGGTTTTGTTTTTCAGATCCGTGTATAAACTGGCGACATTAGTCCCGAGTTCGGCCTGAAATTTTATAACATCCTTTTTGTGTTTCTTGCCACGCAGAAACCTCTCCCAGGTCAGGAGCAGATTTTCAATCGAAATGATATAGTTATATGTGCCAGTAAATTTCATATTTTAAATCATAACAAAATAAAAACATTTATGACCCCCCCAACAAATTCCACTTGTTCTTGTGCGCGCCAAAGAAGCTTATCAAGTATGGCACGGCTCAATCGTAAATCTAAAACGAGTTGACCGCTATACACTTGGGGCGAGAATCGACGATATTTTCCTTTCTCTCCTTGAGCTCATATTCAGAGGCTGTTTTGCTTACGATAAGTTCGAGAAGTTGTCGTTGGTATCTCAAGCCATTGCCAAGTCCGATCTACTAAAATTCTTTTTGCAACTTGGTTGGGAACATAAAATCATTGACCACAAAAGTTATGGGGCGTTAATCCTCCTTTTGGATGAAATCGGCCGGATGCTTGGGGGCTGGAAGAAAAATCTTGGAGATAAAACTAGCAAAGCCACTCATCGATGAGTGGCTTTGCTGAAATCTCAAATAAGTTGCAGAAGCAGAGGAAGGCATTGTCATCATTCCAGACATTCCCGAAGTTGCCAAGGTCCCAGTTGAAGTCACCATCCGAGTTGGCGTTCACGTTCGGCACCCTGTGGTTGCCGTCGGCATACCTCGCGAGCAATGTACGACACGCTGTCTATCTCACCAAAAAGAGCACCGGCTCCCTTTTGAATTTTATTCCGAGTCTGATACTCGCTGGCGCATCGCACCGACTTATTTGATTTTTTCATGAAAGGCAGCCCACGTCCGTAAGGTATACCCAACGGACCGCTCGCTGATTCCTTAAACGAGAATTCGATGGCATGAAACCATGGCCGCATGCACTATCTAGGTTCCGGACATCATTATACAAAATTTAGACATGAAATCATATAAACATCCCTCGGTTGGGACTGAAAAAGTATTTTTTAATTCACTCAATCTGTTTGTTTATAAAAATTGGGCCTCAAGCGGTAAAGCTTGAGGCCCAAAGATCCTAAGGGCCCGAAGAACATTTTCTTAGTGCCTAAGCGCCAGAGGACTCGGGTTCCAAGTCGCAGAAGCAGAGGAAGGCATAGCCATCATCCCAGACATGCCCGAAGTAGCCAAGGTCCCAGTAGAAGACATCAAGCGAGCGGGCGAACACGCGCGGCACCCTGCGGTAGCCGCCGGCATCTTCCCAGAGACGTTCTTTGGTGAGGGTGGTGCACGCATCGCCGTCAGCACTGGTAACAACCCCCACACCGCTCAGGAAGTGTTCATCCAGATGGTCGAAGGTGCCAAGCTGTCCCCTCAGCAGATCGCCGCAGTCGTAGCCAACCTCTTTCCTGACTCGCTCTGCCAAGGCATCCGTTCTCGGTGTCGGTCTCATGCCCTTCTCCTTTCTTTGGGATGGGGTTAGCCGGCAAGCTCTTTAACGATCGCGCGGAATCTC
>CAYHUF010000040.1:0-6661 GCA_964359775.1 uncultured Candidatus Saccharibacteria bacterium | reverse complement strand
ACTCTCCTTAATTATGGTATTAAACCGGAAGTTTTGGCTAAATTACCGATTAAAGTCCAAAGTGATACAGGGACCAGTTTTTGGTTGCTGACCATCTTGCCGATTTTAGCCCCGATTATTTTCATCTTGTTTTTCTTTTGGTACCTGTCTCGCCAAGTCAAAGGGGCCAGTGTCCAAGCTCTATCTTTCGGTCAATCCAAAGCTCGAATTGTTTACCCGGATGACTCGACTCAAAAAGTGACTTTTGCCGATGTGGCCGGGGTCAGGGAAGCCAAAGAAGAATTGACCGAGATTGTTGATTTTTTGCGTAATCCCAAAAAGTTTTTAGATATTGGCGCTCGTATTCCCAAGGGTGTGCTCCTGATGGGGGCGCCGGGGACCGGCAAGACCTTGCTGGCTCGAGCGGTGGCCGGGGAGGCTAAAGTCCCTTTCCTATATTTGTCTGGATCGGAATTTGTGGAAATGTTTGTCGGCGTTGGCGCTTCGCGGGTTCGCGATTTATTTAATCTAGCCAAAAATGCCGCGCCGGCCATTATCTTTATTGATGAAATTGACGCTATTGGCCGCCACCGTGGCTCGGGGATGGGCGGGGGTAATGACGAACGCGAACAAACTCTCAACCAAATCCTGGTCGAGATGGATGGTTTTGAACCGAATGAAAAATTGATCGTCATGGCGGCGACCAATCGGCCGGATGTCCTCGACCCAGCCCTCTTGCGCCCTGGCCGCGTTGATCGGCGAGTGGTTCTCGATTCACCGGACCTGAAAGATCGTGAAGCTATTTTAATGATTCATGCTAAAAAGAAACCGCTGGGACCGGATGTGAATATGCGGGTGATTGCCGAACGGACGCCAGGGTTTAGCGGAGCGGATTTGGCCAATGCTATGAACGAAGGAGCGATTTTAGCCGCTCGCGAATCGCGCAAAGAAATCAGTCAGTATGATTTAATTCGCTCAGTCGAAAAAGTCATGCTCGGGCCGGAACGCAAAAGCCATATTCTTTCCGCCAAAGAAAAGCGCATTACCGCCTATCACGAAATTGGTCATGCCTTGGCGGCTTCAGTCCTCGAATACGCTGACCCGGTTCACAAAGTGTCGATTGTTTCTCGCGGTCATGCCGCCGGTTATACTTTGAAGTTGCCCTTTGAAGACCACAAACTTCAGACTCGCAAGGAATTCCTCGATGACCTGGTCGTCTCGATGGGTGGTTATGCCGCTGAGAATTTAATTTTTGGCGATGTGACGACTGGCGCTTCCAATGATATTCAAGTCGCTTCGGCTCTAGCCCGTGATATGGTCACCAAGTACGGGATGAGTGAAAAACTCGGTCCGGTGGCCCTCGACAATCAAACCAAAATGACCATGATTGGTCCCATGACCGACGGCGGAATTTCGGAATCAATGTCCGCTTTGATCGATGGGGAAGTCAGCCAACTAATCAACAAAGCTTTAGCTCAAGCTAATCAGATTCTAATCGATCATCGTGCCGCCTTAGATCAAATGTCTGGTGAATTATTCCGGACCGAAACCCTCGAACGCGAAGAATTTGATAAACTGTTGATTCTGAATGGCCTCAAGCCGAAAGTCCAACCCGAAGAAGAGGAGGGTAAGATACTTTAGTTTTACATAGGGTCGTCCTATGTAAAAAGTTATGCGCCCGTAGCTCAGCTGGTTAGAGCTCGAAGCTTATACCTTCGCGGTCCTGGGTTCGAATCCTAGCGGGCGCACCCAATATGGAAAAATTTATTAACACTCAGGAAAGTGTTCCAGTTCCTAAAGTTGAAGTCGAACCAGAATTTAGGGGCTTTATTCCCCAAGAATTTTTGGTTGACCCTAAGGGCTATTTTGAGCGTGAAGGAAAAAATATAAAAACTGGAGAAAAGAAAATCGATGAAAATGGAGTGGTCCGAGAAGACCCAACAGCCGTTAAAGACTTACCGACCTGGAAAAATAATGAAGGAATTGAACTGAAGACTGTTGCTCGTCATGTTGATACTAAAAAAGGAAAGGCGGGCGAGTCGGGGGATCCATTTTACGAATATAAAATCCAGGAGCAGTTGAGACAGTTAGGTCTCCCAGCGGCTAAACCGATTGCCAAGGCTGAACAGGCTGGTGATCACATTATCGTGATGGAGTGTATTCCTGGTCTCCGCTGGTCTGAGCGAGATTCGCTTAATTTAAAAGAACAGGGTTATTCTGAGGAAGATCTTTCTAATCTTATGGTCCAGACGGAGCAGAAAATGGACGAGTTAAAAACTAAATTTGAACAGGTTGGAGTGGTCCGAGGCTGGAAATTAAAAGATATGGTCATCCAAATAGATTTTGACCATAAACAGGTTTTGTCGGTGATTCCCACTGATTGGGAACGGACTAAAATAATAACAAGGGGTTAGATTTTATTTTACTCGAAATGAATCGGTTTTTTTTGCGATTCCAGTCGCTTGGCAATCAAGGGATATTTTTTTAGTTGGGGGTCGATTGCGATAAGTTTTTGCGCTTCGGCTCGGGCCAGTTCTACCATCTTTAAATTTTTCAGGGCTTCCATACCTAAATCAGATAGGCCCCATTGTTTGCCGGCCGACAGGGAGCCGGAGCCTCGCAAACTTAAATCCAGTTCGGCCAATTCAAAACCACTTTTGGCTTTAACTAGGGCCTTCAAGCGCTCCAGGGAAATTTGGCTCTTGGTCTCACTAAAAATAAAACAATAGGCTTGATGACTGGAACGGAGAACTCGGCCCCGAAGTTGGTGGAGCTGGGCTAGGCCAAAACGCTCGGCACCCTCGATGGCGATAACAGTGGCGTTAGGAAAATTGACCCCGACTTCGACGACGGAGGTGGAAACTAGGATATCGATCCGACCGGCGCCGAAATCGGCCAGGACCTGTTCTTTGTCTTTAGGTTTCAGTTTGCTATGAAGTAGGCCGATCTCAAATTCGGGAAAAACTTTTTCTTGCAGACGAGTCGCTTCACTGCGAGCTGATTTGGCTTGGAGAGCTTGCTCTTTAGTTGGGTCTGGTTCTTCGATCCTAGGGCAAATGACATAGGCTTGCCGGCCGGCCGCCACTTCGGCCCGAATTAGTTCGTCGGCTTCCTGGCGTTTGGTTGGTGGGACAATCTCGGTTTTGATCGGTTTGCGGCAGGCCGGTAGCTCGTCGAGTAAGGATAAATCCAAATCGCCGTAAATAGTCAGGGCCAGCGTCCTCGGTATTGGAGTAGCTGTCATCGACAATAAATGGGGAATAGCCGCAGACTGACGCGGACTGGACGCGGACTTGGCGGACTCATTTTCTGAATTTCTGGCGGTATCATAAACCACCCTTGATATTTCGACGTCACGAGGTCCAAAATTGACCAAAAGAGCTAAACGATACTTCGTTCCTTTAAGGTAAGTCCAGAGTTGTTTTTCCTCTTTGGCTCCAGTGAAAGTTAGAGCCTTTAATTCGACAATGATTTTATCTTCAATCACAAAGTCCGGTATATAGACACCAACTTTTTCTGCTTCATAAATAACGGGGATTTGTTTCTCGCGCTCAAATTTAAGATTTTTTTTCTTAAACTCAATGGCCAGAGCTTTTTGATAAACGATTTCTTTGTGCCCTAAACCCAATTCTTTTCTGACCTTAAAAATTACTTCTCTGATGTCATAAGATAAATCCTCGTACAATAGGTGGTCGGCAGTTTTGTCCGCGTCAGTCCGCGTTAAGTCCGCATTGTGTCCGCGTACGAGCTTTGCTCGTTGCATCACGCCAAACCTATGTTGCTCGTCGATAATCACTAAAGCTAGATTTCTAAATTTAACTGATTTTTGAATCAAAGCTTGAGTCCCGACTAAAATCGGAATCTGACCTTCAGCTACCCATTTTAATAATTGAGGCCGAGAAATGTGTGTGTGCTCCCGCGGGGAAATTTTGGAGGGGAATTTACGGCACTCTGAACCGGTCAGTAAGCCGACTCGGACATGGAGATGTTCAAAATATTTAATAGACGATTCGAAATGTTGGCGAGCCAAGATTTCGGTCGGGGCCATATAAGCCACTTCAAAGCCCGCTGACACGGCGGCAAAAGCGGCTGCGGCGGCCACCATGGTTTTGCCCGAACCGACATCACCTTCCAAGAGGCGAGTCATCGGCCGACTTAATTTAAAATCGGCCAAAATTTCTTCGACACTGCGCTCCTGGGCCCCGGTCAGTTGGAAAGGAAAACGGTCCAGAAATTGTTTCAAATCTTTTTTAGTCGGGCTAAAACTGAAACTGGGATTGGCTTGGTATTCGTTTTTGCCGATTAGGCGTTCGAGTTGGATGAAAAAAACTTCTTCAAAAGCGAAACGTTTGCGAGCGGCTTTGGCATCATCTTCCTTGCGCGGAGTGTGAATCCAAATTAAAGCGCTTTTGAGGCTGGGCAGATTAAATTCTTTTAATAAGTTTTCCGGAATCGGGTCGGGGATTTGATCCAGAATTTCGGCTGTCAGCACTTTTTGGAGATGATAATAAAACCAACCGGAAGTAATACCCCGAGTTTCCGAATAGACGGGGACTAGTTGCTGATCGAGAATAGCGCTCTTGTCAGAGGGGCTAGCAAATATTGATTGTTCTTTGTCATACCAAGAACCACCGGCCCCGATCAGGGGATTGATCAGGGACAGGCTACCATTTCTTTCAGAGACTTTGCCGGAAAATTGATAGTAGTTGCCCTCGCTTAATTTCTTGGCTAGATAAGCTTGATGGAACCAAATGGCTTTGAGCTTGCCCGTCTCGTCGCTAATCGTGGCTTCGGCCATGGGGATTTTCTTGAAGTGGGCTTTTTTGATTTCGGTTTTCAAGACTTGACCGTAAATCACCGCTTCATCACCATCTTTCAAATCAGCAATATTTTTGTATTGGCCGGCAAAACCGTAACGGTTGGGTAGATGAAAAAGCAGGTCTCGGACCGTTTTCAAATTGAGTTTCGCTAAGGCCAATTTTTGGAGGGGATTGAGGCGAAAAACTTTTTCCAGTAGGGTGTCGGGAGCCATAATTGTCTAATCAAGCGTTTTGATTCGCTCTAGTTTGGCCAAATAATCAGGATCAAGAAAAAGCCGACCGTCGAGCAGATGAGCCAGATAAATTTTGCGGGGCTTTAAGCCTTTGGCTATTCGTTTTGGATTGCCGACATAGGTCATGCACTCGACGTTTTTCCCTTCAGGCCCAACGGCAGTTACTTTTTTCTTTTGATAGTAGTCGGGAGCGTCTTCGTTCCAATCGAGTTTCCGGATGGCCTCCCGATTAGTTTCAATAATTAGACCTTCCACTTTAGCTTTGGGATCAGGGCTGATATTAGCGTAGCCACTTTTGTCCTCGGCATTGTCGATAACGTTGAAGACCAATTTCCAACCCGGGAGCACGCCAGCGCGAATGCTTTGAAAATGAAGTCCCAGGTCTTCGATCCGGGAGAGATCCATATTGGAGCCGTAGGCAAAATAGAACATAGGGTATGAAAAATTAAATGATGGCCCTATTGTAACAAAAAACCGGAGTAAACGTGTACGTTTACTCCGGGAACTAAAACCGTTTGGGTAGGGTGGATTAACCCTTGCCAGATCCACTATAGCGGCTGGCCCCGAAGGAGAACGAATTAATGTCCCCCTTGATTACCACGATAATCTTGTCGTAGCCGGGCCAGAGGTTGATCGAGTACTGACCGGATGAAGTGCCGACCAGCTCGCTGACTTGGACCAAGGATCTTTCTCCGTCGTTTCCGATGGAGTAGATTTCCATAGTTCCTTGGCCGGAGACCTGCCAGAAATAGAAACTGGCTCCGTCGCCGGCCAGGTTGGCTAGATAAACCTTGGCCGGATCGGTATTACCGTCTTGACTAACCACTTGACCATCCAAGATTTCTCCTTGGTGATCGACCCAGGTTTTGGCGCCCGGGAACAGGTCAATAACTTCCCCGGCTAACTTCAAGTTGACCACTTGTTCGGTCGGCTTTTGGCCGAACTCGCTGGCCAGGCCCCGCCAGTAGATAATCCCAGTCCGATTATCTCGAACCGTTATTTCCTGATCTCGGCTCGGGTCGAGCCAAAGGTCGAAACCTTGTCGGCTTTGGTCATAAAAAACATAACCATTGCCTTCGATTTCCGCGATCAGGTCACTGACCTCAACCTCGCCCGGGGCGCTGAAGGGGACGAAATGTTCCTTCATGGCCGGGGTCAAGATCACGACGATCGCATCACTGGGCTTCAAAACTTTCGTCTCAAAGTAGCCAGTAGCGATCAATTGCTGACCTTTCCGGTCATAGCCGAAGACCTGCAGGTAATAGTCTCGGCAGGTTCCCTCGATATTGACCGGTAATCCGTCGAGGGGTTTATCACTTGGTCCCATGATCGGGATCAAGTCTCCACTTTGGTCGCTCAACCACAAACCAGTCACTTTTCCGGACTTACTCAGGTTGAAACAACCATTGACCGGGGATTCCTGCCCATCCGTATTGACGCGGGTGAACCAAAAATTGCCGGAGTAGTTATCGATCGGATCGGACACTAGGGCTGCCGCGATCCGGGCTGAATCGGTCGGGGTGTCATCGGCGTAGGCCAGCGAGATTCCCAACCCCATCACCATGATAAAAAACGCCAGGGCGACTAGATCGCCCAAACTCAGTCCACGTTTCCTCATCTTCAATTTCT
>CAYHUF010000039.1:0-6727 GCA_964359775.1 uncultured Candidatus Saccharibacteria bacterium | reverse complement strand
ATAATTATTGACACTAAAGAAAAGAAGCTCGGCGACTTACGAGATGATGATTTCCACGGGCACGAAAAATTTTCCAGCGATGAAGAAATGTATGCGACTTATCGAAGTTATTATGGAGATCGGGTTAATCCTGATTCGGTAATCAAAATTATAAAATTCAAACTTTCTTAGTGGAAAAAGCTACGTCGACAAGTTTAACTTGTCGACGTAGCTTTTGATTAATTAGTCTACGTCGAAACTTACTAGTTTCGACGAGAATTTGATTTTTAAACGTAAAAATCACGTCAAAATTAGTAAATTTTGACGTAAATAAGACAGTATTAGCGCTTGGATTTAATCCGGTAGTTCTCGGTCAAAAATTGTTTACGCAAGCGAGTGCTGTGAGGGGTAATTTCCAGATATTCATCTTCGGTCATCACTTCCAAACCGCGTTCAATGGTAATTAAGAAAGGTGGGATCAAGACGACGCTCTCGTCGGTACCGGAAGCTCGCATGTTGGTCAATTGCTTGCCCTTGGTCGGATTGACGGCCATTTCTTCACCCTTGGCGGTATTACCGATCACCATGCCCTCATAGACCTCGGTATTGGCCCCAATATAGAGCACGCCGCGCGTCTGGAGGGTGTTGAGGGAGAAAGCCAATGCTTTGCCAGCGGCCATGGAGGCCATCGAGCCCACCTGGCGTTTTTGAATCTCGCCGGCGTAAGGTTCGAAACCAGTCACTTGGGAAGCAAAGATTCCTTCGCCCCGAGTATCAATAATAAACTGACCACGATAGCCGAGCAGACCACGAGTCGGGCCCTTGAAGGTCAGGCGGACGCGTGAGCCTTCCGGCTTCATATTGGTCATCAAGACGCCGCGTTTGGATAATTTTTCAATCACTGTCCCCTGCATTTCGCTCGGAACTTCAATCGTCACCTCTTCAAACGGTTCAGATTTAACACCATTCACATCTTTAATGATAACTTTCGGTTGAGACACTTGGAGCTCATAACCTTCCCGGCGCATATTTTCCAAGAGAATGGCAACGTGGAGTTCGCCTCGGCCGTAGACTTTCATGGCGTCATCGCCAAAATCGACTTTCAGACCAACGTTGACTTCCAGTTCTTTTTCCAAGCGTTCCCGAATCTGACGACCGGTCACAAACTTGCCTTCCCGACCGGCAAAGGGAGAATTATTAACCAAAAAATTAAGGGCGATGGTTGGCTCGTCGACTTGAATGGCCGGCAGGGCCTCGGCTTCCTTGGTAGCGCAGATGCTGTCGCCAATGTAAATATTGGGCAGACCGGCAATCATGACGATATCCCCCGCTTCGGCGCGATCAGTCTCCTGACGTTTCAGACCGGAGAAAGAAAAGAGTTTGGTGATTTTGCCTTCTTCGATCGCCCCATCCGGTTTTTTGACAAAGACTTTGTCGCCGGTCTTGAGGACACCTTCATAAACGCGAGCAATGGCTAAACGGCCGAGGAAATTATCGTAGGCCAAATTGAAGGGCTGGGCTCGCATGATAGCTTCAAGATTGTGCGGAGCGACCGGCACTTCTTCCAGGACCACATCCAGCAAGGGTTCGAGATTGACTCGCGGGTCGTCTAAATTACGCATGGCCACGCCGTCTTTGCCGATAGCGTAAACGGTTTTGAAATTAAGCTGTTCTTCGGTGGCGCCGAGATCAAAAAAGAGTTCAAAAATTTCATCATGAGCTCGCTTGGCATCAGCCGCCGGTTTATCAATTTTATTTAAAATGACGATTGGCTTGTGGCCGATTTCCAGAGATTTTTTCAAAACGAAACGGGTTTGAGGCATCGGCCCTTCCTGGGCATCCACCACCAAGAGTACGGAGTCGATCGAACGCAAAACCCGCTCCACTTCAGAACCGAAGTCGGCGTGACCGGGTGTATCCACTAAGTTGATTTTGGTACCCTTGTAGATGACCGAAGCATTTTTGGCATAGATCGTAATCCCCCGCTCTAATTCCAGAGCGTTGGAGTCCATACTGATGCCCTCCTCGGCAAAGCCCGTCTGCCGCAAAATCGCATCGGTCAGAGTGGTCTTGCCGTGGTCAACGTGAGCAATAATAGCGATATTTCTAGTTTCCATAATGTTTAGTGTGACTGGCCAGTCAGTTTTGTGCGAAATCCGATTTCGCACAAAATGGTGTGTTGTAATTTTCCCTAATTTTTGAAAAAGAAAAACTCCGAGCGGAGCTTCTTGGTCTTTTAATCATATCACGGTTTATTAAAAAAGGGAAGTGCTTAACTGATCCGTGTTATTTCTACCTATTCTCCGCTCGCCGGCGAGCGATATTCGTCACCGCTAATTCCAGCGGTAGGGTCGGCAGATAGGCCGAATCGAGTTGTTCATAAGCCAGCAAAAATTCTTTCAAAATGGCCGGGAGGGTCTTGGCATTATCGGAAGCGGCTAGCTCTTCATAAAAAAGTTTATCTTCCTTATCTACCGCTAAATAATCCGGGCCGAGCAATTCGGGCGAAAAAGAGGCGAAAATCCCCCGCCGTAATTCATCGAGGATTAATTTCAATAAGACTTTCATATCCGTCCCGGTCCGACCCAAGGTCTCCACTAGAATCAGGGCTTTGCTGGAATCATTATCTAGCACCGCTCGAACAAAATCTTTGACCAAGTCGCGTTTGGGCGCGCCGGTAATTTTCTCGACTTCAGCCAAGACCAGTTCTTTGTCCGGTGAGGAGACCATGACTCGCTGGAGCAAGCCCAGGGTATCGCGATAAGAACCTTCGCCCAGCAAAGCAATTAAGTGGGCTGATTTCTCATCGATTTTATAACCCTCATTTTTGGCTACTTTCCGAATGACTTGCTTGAGCATCTCTGGATCTGGCCGGGCAAAATTTAAGACCTGACAACGGGAGATGACCGTCTCCGGCATTTTGTGTAATTCGGTGGTGGCCAGAATAAAAATGACATGACTGGGTGGTTCTTCCAAAGTCTTGAGTAGGGCGTTGAAAGCGGCTTTGGACAGCATATGCACTTCGTCGATAATATAGACTTTGTATTTGGACGAGAACGGCAAAGTCCCAGCCCCTTCGCGCAGGTTGCGAATTTCATCGACACCATTATTGGAAGCGGCATCGATTTCATAAAGGTCATGACCGGCGCAACCCAATTCCTTGGCAAAAATCCTGGCTAGGCTAGTCTTGCCGGTTCCCCGTGGGCCGGTAAAGAGGTAAGCGTGGGCCAATTGCTCACTAGTCAGATAACCTTTGAGGGCGGTGACGATAGCGTCTTGACCGACCACTTCGGGCCATTTGCTAGGGCGATATTTACGATAGAGAGTAGTTTCAGACATTAAGATTTATAATAACACCTCTGGCTGTTTGAGAAAATCTTGGCAGATTTTTTCGACCGTGGTGGCATTTTCGGCGGACATCAGCTGTTCCCGTAATTCAGCCGCCCCCGAGAAGCCATTAACATAGGCTTTGAAGTGTTTTTTCATTACCGAAAAAGATTTAGTATGGCCGCCGAAGTGCGCCTGATTAAAATCGCCAGGTAAATAGAGTTGGGAAAATAGTTTGGCGTGATTAATCAGAGTTTCCAAGCGGAGTTCGAGGGAAACCTCATCAGACGGATTTGTTCGACATCGTCCGCCAGCTGGCGGACCACACAAATTGTTCGAAATCGGATGTCCTGGCGGAGGCTCGTCCACCTCCGCCAAAGGCTTCGGCGGATGCTCAACCTGGCGATCAAGCTTAGCTTGAGCCAGGTTGGCAAATAACCACGGGGTCCCGAAAATGCCCCGGCCGATCATCACTCCATCGAGCCCAGTTTCTAGGGCTAAGCGCAGGGCGTCACTTGAAGTTTTTACATCGCCATTGCCTAAAATTAAGACACCCGAGCCTTTGGCGATTTCCACCGCCCGCGGAGCTAAGTCCCAATGAGCTTCAACTTTAGATAATTCTTTAGTGGTTCGAAAGTGGATAGTAATGGCGGCCGGCTTAGCCTCGAGCAAAACCGGTAACCATTTTTCTAGTTCATTTTGTTTGTCACCAATACGAGTCTTAACCGACACCGGCAAATCGCCGGCTCCCCGCTTGGCGGCTAAAATTAATTCCTTGGCTAATGCGGGAGTCTTGATTAAAGCGGCACCAGAACCTTGTTTCAAAACTGCTTTGTCGGGGCAACCCATATTAAGATCCACGC
The DNA here is from genome assembly GCA_964359775.1 of uncultured Candidatus Saccharibacteria bacterium. Classification (GTDB taxonomy): domain Bacteria; phylum Patescibacteriota; class Minisyncoccia; order Phycocordibacterales; family XYD1-FULL-46-19; genus 21-14-all-37-9. The sequence continues at coordinate 2,558 of CAYHUF010000039.1, read as the reverse complement.
CGGCAAAACCCCGCTCGGCCGCCAACCGAGCGGCTATTTCGATTGTCGCCGGCAGGGAGCCAAAAATTTGAGCGATAACCGGCTGCTCTTTAGCGGTAAAATAAAACTCTCGTAATAATTTCTCCCGGCCGGCTTGACTAGCCAAGCCATCGGCCGAAACAAATTCCGTAAAAAATAAACCCGGAGCGCCAAAGTCGGCAATAATTTGCCGATAAGCCGAATCTGTCACGTCATACATTGGCGCTAAGACAATCAGCGGTTTATTTAATTGGTGCCAAATCGAAATCATTAGATAAAAATGATGGCCGGTCTCGTTTAGATACAGAGACCGGCCATTAGCCATCAATACCGACATTTTCCCACAACCGATAAAGATCAGGATTATTATTAACACTCCTTTCCGCCATTGGTGGCTTTTCGTCAACACAACGCAGATCAGACCATTGGAGGAGCTTGGCCCGAGGCGGAGCAGTTACCCCCTTGATCACAATCGCTTCGATAGTTGTTCCCACCGAGCCGGCCAGAAAACAACGATGGATACCGTCCGGCAAATGCCAAACCCCAGCACACTCTTCGACAATAGGTGGTAAATAATGAGCGATCAGCGTCTGTCCCTCTTCATCCTGACCGATCACCACCACTGGCAATTGTTGCGAAAAACCATGCGAGTAGAACCCCTGGAAAACCAAACTAAACTTTTCCAAGAAATCCTGATACTTAGAGCGCTGGATAAAAGTCTGGATGACCGGAAAAGCAAAGGGAGGCACGGCTTCCACTTTGATTTCCGCCGCTTCATACAGACGATGCCGGTGATTGCCCTTTAGGACAACAGAGCGAAGCATCTGCTTTAGATACTTTTCTTCCATCGACATCATGACTTCCACCTTAGCGATTCGGGCTAATTCTCGCAGGGAGATAATCGTCCCTTCAGCCGGCAAATGACTATTACGAATGCCGGTATTGAACCGAAATTCATCCAAGCTTAGTTCGCGGTACACCTTCTCACCTCCTTTCTCGAAGTTTTTGGTGAATGTGTTATGTTATTAAAGATAAATACCCTCTCTATGCCTAAAATATCACAGCCAAGCAAAAAGACAATAGGTTTGGATTTAGACGACACCATTAGAGATCATTCAGTTAATCGCCGCCGCCTAAATAAAAAATTAGGTCCAGCGCCTAATCCGACCGAGGTCAAAAAAATCCTTTACGGCGAGCTGTCCCTCACTTGCCGGCCGGTTAAAAATTCACTGAAAATTATCCACCGACTACTTCAGCAAGGCCATAAAATCATCATTGTCTCCAGAAACAAACCGGCCGGCCGGACTTTTGCCCGCCAGTGGCTAGCTCAATACTTACCCGAAATCTCCAGTCGAAAAATTTATTTTGTCGATGAAGACAAAGGTAAAGCTTCGATCTGCTCCAAAGAGCGAGTTAATTTTTTTATCGACGATAAACCGACAGTCTTACAGCATTTAAACAAATCGGTGATCAAAATCCTCTTTGATCCCCAACAGGAATTCCCAACCACTAAATTTAACAAAATTACTCAGTGGACTGAGCTGGAAGATCTCCTTAGTCTCTAAAACCTAGGTACTGGGCACAAAAGCGCTCTTGGTCTCGCGGGTGACATTGTTAACCAAGAATTTAATAAGTTGCGTGGTGTCAGTTTTGCGATCATTACTCTTGAGTAAGACTAGCGCAACCGTCCGCTGTTCAAATTCCGACAAGGGTAGCGAGAAAAGCGCCACCAGGGTTCGACCGGCCTCGTTGGTATAGCCATTCTTTCCGCCTAAATAATAATCGAGGGTATAAAGATTATTAACATTGCGCCAGCGATGCGGGCCGGCTTGAATGGTCGCTTTTTTAGTCAAATCAAAAATATATTTTTTGGTCCGATAGATGTATTGAGAGAGAGCAAATAAATCGGAGGCGCTGGAAACATTGTTTTCCGACAGGCCGCTCGGATCTTCATAATGAGTCTGGGCCAAACCCAGAGTTTGAGCCTTTTGGTTCATTAAAGCAATGAACTGGTTTCGATTGCGATCCCGAGCAATCACTTCCGCGGACATATTACTCGATTCCAATAAAAGCGGGTACAAGAGATCGCCCACTTTAATTTTTTCATTTAAATTCAGCCGGCCGGCTTTGCTGTAAGTCTGATACGCCTCTTTAGTGACAGTCGTCAAATCACTTTGATTTAAATTTTCCAGAGAAACTAAAGCGGTCATTAATTTGGTAACTGAGGCAATCGGCAAAACAGCATGAGGATTTTTTTGGATAACCACTTCACCGGTTTCGATATCAGCCACTAAAAAAGCTTCGGCTGATAAAGGGATTTTGTCCGGATCGCGCAAAGACAAGTAAGAAGAAGCGACATTGGACCGACGAAGATTGAGGGCGGTCTCGCTGACTCGCTCCAATTGCTTGGTCGAACCAAAAACTAAAACCTTAGTCAGACCATCGGCAAAATTATAAACCGCTCGAGCGGCTTCATTGTCTAGACGAATAGAGCCGCCATTGAAGGCGGTTCTGACAGGCTGATGGTTGTCTTTTTCCGG
>CAYHUF010000038.1:678-6795 GCA_964359775.1 uncultured Candidatus Saccharibacteria bacterium | reverse complement strand
GGTCTGGCGATTGATGGCCGCTAAGGCCCGGGCCAGTGGCAGACCGGCTTCGACCATCGCTCCCAGATTGGAAATAAACAGGATTTTTTCTTTCAGCGAAATCTTACCGAACATTTGTTTGGTAAATAATCTAAGCGAATGTTTAGACTCGGCAGTTTCAGTTTTGATTTCTTCAGCCACAATTAAAGTCCAGCCCTCGGTTCGCAGATCCCGAGCCAAACTCAAACGATCCGCGGCTTCGCGCACGGCCGAGAGTTCCTTACCTTCTAAATTTTTGGCCTTAAAGGAAAAACGCATTTTATTCGCTAATTGCTCTTAAGACTTCTTCGATGGTTGTCAAACCCTGGACGGCCTTAATAATCCCATCTTCCACCATCGTAATCATCCCGGCGGCCAAAGCTTGATCGGCAATTAAATCAGCCGTTGCTCCCTTGGTGATCAATTCCCGAATCGGCCGAGTCATCGCCATCACTTCATAAATGCCGATTCGGCCCTGATAAGCCGTTTCTATATCACCTTTAGGCCGATAAAACTTGATTTCTTCCCAAGTAATTTTCGGACCGATAATTTTTTCCGCTTTCAAGACTTCCAAAACTCGGTCTAAACGAATTTTTTCACCCAAGCTATCTACCTCGGCTTTGGTTAAAGAGTATTCTTCCCGGTTGTCTGTTAAGCGCCGGACCAAACGCTGGGCAATGATGACATTCAAAGTTGAAGTCAGGAGAAAGGCTTCCGTCCCCATCTCCAGCAAGCGTGGGATAGCCCCGGCGGCGGAATTGGTGTGTAGAGTCGAGAGGACTAAGTGGCCGGTCAAAGCGGCATTAATAGCCAAATCGGCTGTTTCCTTGTCGCGGATTTCCCCAACCATGACAATATCCGGATCCTGACGAACTAAAGAGCGTAACCCGGTCGAAAAGGTTAGGCCAATTTCAGCTTTAACTTGAGTTTGGTTAATCCGCGGAATTTGGTATTCGATAGGGTCTTCAATGGTCGAGATATTAACATCGGGTTCATTTAAAAGATCGAGCATAGTATAAAGAGTCGTCGTTTTCCCAGAACCGGTTGGACCAGTCACCAAAATCATCCCGGTTGTGGCTTTAATGGCTTGGTGTAAAATTTCCAACCACTCACCATGAAAGCCTAAGCCTTCGAGGGTGTAACCCCGGACCGCGTCAGGCAAAAGTCTCATGACAATTTTTTCGCCAAAATAAGTTGGCAAGGTGGACACCCGGAAGGCTACCCGAGCCCCGTCCCGATCAATCTTGAACCGGCCATCTTGAGGTAGACGTTTTTCATCCAAACGCAAATTGGACAGGACTTTGATCCGAGCAATAATACCAGGGCCGGCCTCCTTGGGTAAAATCATGGCGTCATGCAATAAACCATCAATTCGATAACGAATAATGACTTCTTTTTCATAGGGCGCAATATGGATATCGGAAGCTTTCTGTAAAATAGCGTGAGCGAGAAGGGAGTCGACGATTCGAACCACTGGCAAGTCTTCAGCCAGTTTTTTCAAAGCTTCTTCGCCTTCGTCAGATGAGACTTTCGACATTTTTAAAGCACTCGTTTCCTGCTGAATGATATCGCCAAATTCAGCTTTGAGGCTTTTTTGATACTGGATCAAAAGATTGCGAATTGATTCAGTGTCAGTCAAACGGGGTAAGATTTTTACCCCCAAAGATTTTTTAACGAAATCAATCGCCTCCAAGTCCAAAGGGTCCAGCATCGCCACCTCGAGACCCTGCTCGGTCCGTCGGTAAGCCACAATATTATGTTTGCGAGCAATCGGCTCAGGAATGAGAGCCAGGATATCCTTAGCTACTTTTTCTTTTTTAAGATCAACAAAGGGAATTCCTAAAATATGAGATTTAACTCGTCGAAAATCATCCTCGGAGATAGCCCCCTCGGAAACTAAAACATCTTCCAGTGAGCGCCCCGATTCAATCGCTAAAGCTTCAGCTTCTTCAGCAATTTTTTGGGTCACTAAACGAGAGTCGATCAGAAAATTTTTGATTTGAGTAAAATCGTTATTCACAAAGTTATTTCCTAGTCACTAAGTATTTTTGATATTTAAATTATAGCAAAATACTCGACAACAAAAAACTTACACTGATAGCTTAGTGATGAACTTCAAGTAAAAAGCCTTACCGGATGGACAGATTCTCTGTCCATCCGGTGTTTCAAACTGCTCAAAATAGAAATAATGATTTTACTCAAATAAGCGACTGGAATTTAGGCGGTAAAGCGCCCAAGTCTTCTTATCAATAAAATAGAAATTGTGAGCCGAATCCTGTTTAAGTGAAATGATGTCAAAATTCTCGTTAGGTCCGCTAAAAGCGTGTAATTGGGAAGTTTTTCCTAATTCCGGATAAACCATCCACAGAGCATCACTGAAGCTCTTTTTACCTAAATACCAATCGTCAGGATAAAGACCGGGGCTAAGTTGTCTGGGGACGGCGCAAAAAAGAGTGGCTAAATTATTATCCCAAAGACATTTTTCCGGCAGAGTTTTCAGAAAAAGGTCGGAATTAACACCAGTTTTATTACTATGAACCAAAAGGCTAAAATCGTTTCCAAAACTATTGGCATAGACAACATGCTGGTTTCCGGGAGCCGGCAAAGCCGTCAAACCATTGATTGAATTGATGGTTTTTTTGAAAGACCGGTCTTTTAGATTTAAAGTGTAAAGCGAAGCACGATAGTCAGCACTCGGTCGAGGGTAAAAATAGGCGGTGTTAGTCGCTGACCACAAGATTTCCCAATCGGAAAATGGAGTCACCAACATTAATTTTTTATTCTGCAATTTAAAACCGGCAGTGTAAGCAATCGCTCTAGTCCCGATGTTTTCCAGATATAGAACAGTGCTTTGATCCGGAGAAACAGCTAGATTGTAAATATTCGGTGACAGTTTGGCAGTTTTGACCAGCCAAGGATTAGTGCTCGAAGCAGTGGTACTGCCAGTATTTGGTTCAATCGAAAGACTGATAATTTGAAGCCGACGATTTTTATCAGGGAAACGCACTAAAGCCTGAACATTTTTAGCCTGGTCAAAGCCAAAATAAGCATCAAAAACCGCTGGGATAGTCAGGTTAGAAATACGAATAGGAGTATTGGGAGTGCTAGAACTAGTACTTGTCGCTGGAGCTACGATTTTTAAGCTAAAAATATTACCGGAGTCTTTTTCAATATAAACTAAAGTTTCGGTCTTGGCGGATGATTTTAAAAGACTAAAACTGGCCACTGGGTTAGGAGAAATTTTTTCCAATAGTGGAGCCTCTGGTACTGAAACCGACTGATTAGCACCCCCGCCAAAAGGATTGAAAATAAATTGAGTGGAGCTACCATTAGGGCTACTTAGTAATCGGCTAGCAGCCTGTGGAAAAAAATCAACTACAGATTGAGCCACTTTAGCACTGGAAGCAACTAAGGGTTGATAATTTTGGTAGACCATAAAACCAATAATGCTTAGGGAAGCAATAATGGTGACAATTGAAATAATGGTTATTAAGCGGTTCATAATTTAAGGTTTAAATTGCCAATCCCAATGATCACCTTCATCTAAAATGACGACATTTGAATTACTACCTCTGCCTATATATTGAGGGTAGCCCCCAACCGTCCCCGTCCTAGAAAAATTATCAGCAATATAACTATTCAATTTACTATCAGTCCGGCGAATATCGAGTTTATAGCCGTTAGCGTGACTATAGGGACCGAGGGTGCTATGGACATCGCCAGTAGCGCTGGTAATTATGATCTGGCAATCCGGGCAATCGGTTTTGACTTTATTGATACCATCAATAGTGCTTTGTTGAACACCGGCCATATCGACTCCCGGTTTAATTTCAATACCCGGTTTTAATTTTCCCATTACCTCTTGATGACTCAAGCCTGATTGACCAACCACCGCTCCACCTGAGGGATTATTATTAGTCCCTGAGCCGGGTGGGCTGATCCCGGTCGGATCTGGATTTGTGGCTCCAGCGACACCACCTGAACCAGAAGATTCAAGATCTAAACTTAAGGTTGTTAAATTAGGGTTAATAGTATGAAGAATCAACCAAGAAGAGAGGATTAGGGCTAGGCCAACAAAAGCATTTTTCATTATTCCCTTACCTTTATTAATTTGTCCGGGAATGCCACTTAAGATATACATCGCTCCACCATAAATAACCGAGACAATGGCAAAAATTACCCCAACTGTGATTAAAATATTAAAAGCTTTCTGTAAATAATCGAGTAAGCTAATCTTAACCACCCCGTCCATACCGATCACGCTCGGTTCGAGAAGGGTATAACCACTCTGAGCCAAAACGATCAGAGGAGAGAAGCTGATAATTAAAAAAATAATTTTTTTCATAAAAGTTAGAAGGTGGTTTGACTGACACCGCTAGACAAAAAGAGACTAGCTTGAGCTGATTGAAAGTTCTTAACAAGATTATCAATGGTTAAATCAACTCGCTGATTAACACTTTGCTTACTTTTAACAGCAAAATACATCAAGCCAGAATCATCTTGTTTGGGAAAAATTTTCTCTTGACCCAGGGTCCAATTAAAGGCCAAGGAGTCGGCCGAAAAACCAAACTGTTCAGACCGAACAGCCAAACTATCACCAAGAGTTTGCTCCGCACCCAACTGTTGCTGAAAAATCGTACCCAGCAAAGGTTGCTCTGGATAAAAAGCGAGCCGGGGATTTTCGACTAAAATATTAACCACCCGACTTTCAGCACTCCCGCTAGGAGCAACAACGGTTAAACTTATTTGATCTGACCCTTTTTTGGTCGCAGTGTAACTTAAGTTCGACCGGCCTACTCCGGATTGCCCTTCTAAAATTTTGCCATTCTTAGTCCATTTATAAACCAAAGTTTCGGGAGAAATGATTTTTCCGCTTTGATCGATGACAGTGGCCAGAGCAGCCACTTGAACCTTACTTTCCGGCGTCACCAAAGCTCGGCCTCGATACCAATAAGGTCGTGAAGTATCCGCTTGCCAGTTTAATTCGATATCCATCGGCTCAAAAACCAAGATTTTTTTAAGACTAGTCCTTTGAGTTCGAGGTAAAACATCAATACTGACGATTATGCGGGAACCTAGAGGCCCTGTTTTAAAAACAAAATTCTTCAGACCGAAGCCACTGTTGGCCAATTTACCGTTTATGCCCCAAGTAATTAGACTATTGTCGATATCCACGCCATAGGCTCGCAGGGAAATTTTGACGGTAGTATTGGGTCCAGGATTAGCTGGAGAAACAGAGGCAATCAAGTCGCCACCAGCCGTGACTTCTTGATAAGCCAAAACTCCAAGTGGCGCCAACAACAAAGCGCTGAAACTAAAAATGATTAATTTTAAAAAAAACTTAGGCATTATTTTAAGTGATAGCCATTTGCCGAAGAGCTTGGCGATATTGATTTTGTTCGGCTTTAGCGGAGGCTAATTCAGATTCCTTAGCTTCCTCTTGCTCAGCTTGCTCACGTTTATTACCTCTTAATAATAACATGGTTGAAAATGTCCATAAAGGCAACCAATTAAGAACCGGGATTATTTTAGCCACAAAAGTTCGACCTAAAATCCGGCTGACTAGACCGCCGGTAGCTTTGGCGGCCACTTTTTCAGTGATTTGCTCTGTTTCTTTGAGTGCCACTTTCTCTCCTATTTGAGTGGCTAGGCGCTCCCCAGTTTGAACAGTTTCTCGTTCGGCCGTTTTGACACCCACTTTTTCTGCTTCTTTAGTGGCCAGGCTTTCTCCTTCGGTCGCTAATTTTTCACCTTGCTTAGAACTAATTTCCTGACCAACTCCCGATCCTTTAGCCATTTCTTGTTTGGCTATTTTGCGTTTTTCCAACTCACCCTTTAATTGTTGATACTGTTTTTTAAGTCGCCCAGTCTGTTCCTTAACAGCTCTAATTTCTTCATCACTCTCATCCTCACCACCTTCAGACTGACCTTTTCGCTTGAACCAGGCGATGAAAAACAGACCTAAAAAAATATTAATAACCGTATTGAAAATTATAGTGACGGCAAAAAGAATATTAATCGCATCAAAAATAATTGATATCGCAATTAAAAAAAATTTATCCCCGGGGCTTAGTTTCATACACTACTTTTCGGCGCCGG
>CAYHUF010000038.1:0-668 GCA_964359775.1 uncultured Candidatus Saccharibacteria bacterium | reverse complement strand
GCCGGCCCATTGTCCGCCGCAAATTCCAGCTTAGCTTTTTTGATGGCCAAGATTTCCGATGGGTCGGAAGTGATAATTTGATTTTCAGTGTAAGAAGCTTTAATCGCAATGGCCACGCGTTTCAGACCGGCGATAAAAATCCCCTCTCCAACCCCGGATTCCAATAAGAGATATTTTTCCTCCTCGGTCAGATCAAAAGTTTCTTGGAGCAGTTTAATCGCCGCCGGCGATTGCTTTAATAATAATTGAATCGAAGAGTTGGTGATAATCGGCTTGCCGTAAGGTGAGCGTAAGAAGTCTTCAACGTCTTGAGTAATGGTGGCCACACCCAAGAAATATTTTCGGCCACGCTTGACCATTGAAAAGAGGAAAGAGGCAGTGTCTTCGGCTTTCATCATCCACCAAGCTTCATCAACAACAAGTAAGCGCTTTTTAAGATTGCGCCGGACCACATTCCAAATATGGTGCATGACAATATACATAGCGATCGGTTTAAGTTCATCTTCCATATCTCGAACCGAAAAGACCACGAACTGCTTATTGATATCGACATTGGTCGGCCGATTCATAAAACCAGACCAAGAACCCTGGGTGTATTTGGTCAAACGTTGAGCTAATGATTCACCTCCCTCCATTCCAGCTAAAACTAATTCCAAGTCTGACAATAA
>CAYHUF010000037.1:0-6863 GCA_964359775.1 uncultured Candidatus Saccharibacteria bacterium | reverse complement strand
ACACGGGGTCGATATTATTCACGTCAAAAATTTGCTAATTTTCGACACGATTTTTGCTTCTTGACTTACCAAGAAAAAAATCGTGTGCCCTCAGTAGGAATCGAACCTACATCAACGGCTTAGAAGTCCGCTGTTTTATCCATTAAACTATGAGGGCTGTTTTTTAAAATTCTTATCCGCATTTTATTTTTGCGAATTTGTGGGCGCTGAGGGATTCGGACCCCCGACCCCGTCAGTGTAAATGACGTGCTCTAACCAACTGAGCTAAGCGCCCCCCTTACTCGACATCCTAACTGGATTAAGCTATTTTATCAATGAATGGATGTTTTCTCTAAGATTGAAATAGTTTTTGAATCGCCCGATTTTCTGGTTCTCAATAAGCCGGCCGGCTTGTCGGTGCATGGTGATGGAATTTCGACTGAAAAAACTTTAGCGGATTGGTTGATGGAAAAATATCCAGACTTAGCCGAAGTGGGGGAGCCGATGCTATCGCAAAAAGGGGTCAAAATTCTCAAACCCGGGCTGGTCCATCGTTTGGATCGGGATACCAGCGGGGTCTTACTAGTGGCCAAAAACCAGCCCACCTTTTTATTTTTCAAAGACCAGTTCCAAAATCATCAGGCTCATAAAAGCTACCGAGCCATTCTTTATGGAGAAATAAAATTTAAACCTGGCGAAAGTGGCCGAACGATTGATGTGCCTATTGGCCGTAGTCCCTCGGATCCGCGCCGGCGGGTGGCCAGTCTTAAAGCTTCAGGGACTCTGCGCGAGGCGGTGACGAATTATCGCGTCTTGAAAATCAGCCCCGATTTTTCTTATGTCGAAGCCGAGCCAAAAACCGGCCGGACTCACCAGCTCCGGGTCCATTTTAAAGCCATCAATCATCCGATTGTCTGTGACCATCTCTATGCTCCCAAATTGTCCTGCCCGCCCGGTCTTGGCCGGCAAGCTCTTCATGCCTTTAAATTAGAGTTAAAGTTGCCTAATGGAGAACCAGGAAGCTTCAATGCTCCTCTGCCGGCCGACTTTAGTCAGACGCTTGATAGTTTGGGTTTAGCGTGCTAGACTGCTTCCCGTATGGCCACTGTTACCGCTTTCAAAATCTCTTCGGTTGACCTCACCAAGCGCCAAAAATTGGGCTTGCGAGCCGGGATGACCGTCCGAGTATCACAAAAAATTCAAGAAAAAGGCAAAACTCGTCTTCAAGCTTATGAAGGTTTGATCATTGCCTGTAAACACGGTTCTGAAGCCGGGGCGACTTTTACCGTTCGCCGGGTGGCCTCCGGAGTGGGGATGGAGAAAATTTTTCCTCTCTATTCACCTAATATTGATAAGATCGAGATTTTACGCGAAGCCAAGACTCGCCGGTCCAAACTTTATTATATTCGTGACAAGGCTTCTCGAGAGATTCGCCGCCGAATGCGCAAAATAGTTACTGGTCGCAAAAAAGATGACACTGATGAATTGATAGCCCAAGTCACTACTGGTATCGAAATTGACACCCCGACTGAAGGTTTGATGGAGGAAGAAATTGTGACTAAAACCAAGGAATAATCAAAAAAACCCCGCCCTCTTTTAAAAGAGGGCGGGGTTTTTTTTGATTGAAAAAGGATCTTAATTGGTCTATATTGGCAATATTGTTTTGCCCGGGTGTTGAAACTGGTAGACATTACGCCTTGAGGTGGCGTAGCTCGCAAGAGCGTGGAGGTTCGAGTCCTCTCCCGGGCACCAGTAGTAACTTGTTCGGAATTAGGAATATGGAGCGATTTTGCGGAAGCCAAAATGCGGGACGGCGTAAAGCACCGACCAAGGATTTTGGATTCGGGCCAAGTGAGGGTGAGAAAGTGGTCAAAGAATTAATCAGGATATACAATTTATTTATCAAATAAGTAACATTTATGGAATTCGATTACACTGCAAACACAACAAAAGTTTTTGACGAGGCAGTTTTAAGCGTGCAAGATGAAATTGTCAAAGCCGGTATGCGGGTTTTGTATATTCATGATGTCCAAGCAACGTTAGCTGAGAAAGGTTTTGAACGAGAGTCTTTTAAGATTGTGGAGTTTTGCAACGCAAAGTTTGCCAATGAGTTTTTGAATATTGATATTAAAATCGGCCTTTGCTTGCCGTGCAAGATAAATATCTACACGAAAGATGGGCAGACGGTTATTTCCGGCCTGCGCCCGATTATTTTGTCGCAGTTTTTCCTGCAAGCCGATTTGGGCGAAAGGCCGAAAGAAGTCGATCAAATCATTCAAACCATTATCAATAACGCAAAATAACCTATGAAAAATAGACCATTGCTTATTGCTATACTCGCGATAGCGGTAGCAATTGTCGGAGGTATTTTTGTATCAAATAACAGTATTGTTTCTGGCCAGACATTTTCAACTACGCCAAAGGCGAAATAGATAAAAAGGAATTTGCAGAAAAGAAAAAAGATTTAGAAATGTAGACATTGCTTAAGAAATTCTAGGGAGCCCCGCTCGCACCCCTCCTCCTCTATGAGCGGGGTTTGTTTGCATGCGAATGGTGTCTCTAATTCAAGCAACCTCTAAAGGAGCCATAGAACTAGGGCTCCTTTAGAGATTGCTTTTTATATCAAACTATGGTACAATTGAAGACAGGAGGAAGCGATCATGAAAAAAACTTTTTTAGTATCGTTTCAAAATGATACTGGCACCAGTTTGTTTCGATGCCATGTTCACACTGATGGCGATAGAAATAGAGCCATCAACATTGCTTGCCATCACAAGCCCCAGTGGTTTGCCAGGTGCGAACAGGTCTTAGCCTTCGAGCTAAAACCCAATCAAAAGGATGCCAAGGCGCCACATCACTAGGCGCCTTTTCTTCTGCTTATTTTGTGGTATATTATAGCTATGCTTTATACTAAAGCCGGAGATGATGGGAGCACTAAACTCTTTGCTTGCGATCAGCGTTTGTCCAAAAGCACGGCTATTGCCGAGGCCTTGGGGACAGTGGATGAAATCAATTCTTTACTTGGTTTGTGCAAGGTTAAAGCCAGTGATTTAGGTTTGAAAATTACTAGTCTCAATGAAGATGTGGGGCAGATTTTAGAACAAGTCCAGCAAGGTCTGTTTATTGTTCAAGCCGAGTTGGCTGGAGCACCGAAATCAATGTCGGAGGAAAAAGTGGTGTGGTTGGAAAAAATTACCGACTCGATTGAAAAAGAATTACCCCCGATCAAAACTTTCTTTGTTTCGGGTGGAACAGAATTAGCGGCCCTGTTTGATTTTGCCCGGACCATTGCCCGCCGGGCTGAACGCCGAGTAGTAGGTGTGGCCGAGGAAAAACCGGACTCACTCCAGCCAGCCACCCTGGCTTTTATGAATCGCTTATCCTCGATTCTCTACGCCTTGGCGAGGTATAGCAATTTTCAAGCGGGAGTTAGTGAACCGACCCCGACTTACAAGTAGGGGAGAGAGTTATATGGTGCCCATCGTCCAGAGGTCTAGGACTTCGCCCTGTGGCGGCGAAAACGAGAGTTCGAATCTCTCTGGGCACCCAACTGATCACCTAAAAGCCAGCTGTCCAGCTGGCTTTTAGGTTTGAAAATATTTTTCTTGACTTAGTATACCCCTAGGGGGTATACTAAGTGGATGAAACAAGATCTAAAAAAAAGCGCTAAACGACGTCTGGCTATTATTGCCGGTCAAGTTCGAGGTATCCAGGAGATGGTCGAAACCGAAAAATACTGTGTTGATATCATTACCCAAATTGAAGCTGTGCGAGAGGCTTTGTCGGGGCTGAGTAATCTTATTCTCCAAAATCATTTAGAAACTCATGTTCGACATCAAATTAAACACGGCGAGGACCAGCAGGCGATTAAGGAGATTCTTAAAATTTATAAATTAGCTCAAAAATAATTATGACTGATTCTAAAACCTATCAAATTAAAGGTATGCACTGTGCTTCCTGCGCCAGTATTATCGAAAAAACACTCCAAAAAACCGCGGGAGTTGAGACAGTCCAGGTTAATTATGGGACTGAAGCGGTTAAAATTACTTATGATTCGAATCAGACTAGTCCCGAACAATTGTCTAAAAAAATTGAACCGCTGGGTTACAGTTTTCATTTAAATCACCCTAAACCTTCGACAGACTCGACCGGGCCTAGCGCTAGTGAAATGGAAATGTCAAAAGATGAACATGCCTCTCATCTCGGTCTCAAACAATCCAAGCAAGACAAGTTGGCTGAAATCAAGGCTCTCCAAATCAAAGTCTGGTCGGCTATCCCTCTAGCTATTATCAGTATTATCTTGATGATCTGGGGGATTTTGGCACAGTATCAAGTGGTCACTCCTCTGGCTGGACCGCTTAAACAGGTTTTTGATTATCTTTTACCCCTGATGGCTACTTACACTCTCTTGGTGGTGGGCCGACCTTATCTACTCGGTTTTTATCGCTTCCTCCGTTATGGTGTTGCCAATATGGATACCTTGATCGGTATTGGCACTAGCGCCGCTTTTCTTTACAGTCTAGTGGTAACGGTTTTTGCTTCTAGTTTACAATCTTTTATTAATGTCGAATCCACTTATTATGATGTGACTATTATCGTCATCACTTTTATTGCCTTAGGTAAATATCTGGAAACTCGGTCCAAACTTAAAACTGGTGATGCGATTGAAAAACTACTTAATCTTCAAGCTAAAACGGCGTTGGTTATTCGCCAGGGTCAAGAGCAAGAAATTTCAGTGACCGAAGTTAAGCACGGCGATTTGATTATCATTAAACCCGGGGCTAAAATTCCGGTTGATGGAATTATCACGGAGGGGGCTTCCTTCATTGACGAATCAATGGTGACTGGTGAACCGATGCCGGCTGAAAAGAAACTTGGTGAGGCCGTGGTAGCTGGCACGATTAATACTAGCGGTTCCTTCACTTTTCAAGCCACCAAGGTTGGCTCAGAAACCCTACTGGCTCAAATTATTAAAATGGTTGAAGACGCTCAAGGTTCACGGGCTCCAATTCAAGCTCTGGCTGACAAAATTTCCGCGGTCTTCGTTCCGGTTGTTTTAGTGGTTGCCTTTCTAACGCTTGGTCTCTGGCTTCTAGTCGGCTCTTCTTTTCTTGGTTTTGCCCAGGCTTTATCTTTTGGTTTAGTCTCTTTCGTCGGCGTTTTAATTATCGCTTGTCCCTGCGCTTTAGGTTTGGCTACTACCACAGCTCTGGTAGTAGGTACCGGTCTGGCTGCTCAAAAAGGCATCCTAATTAAAGACGCCGAGAACCTGGAAATTGCCTACAAAGTAAGTCACGTAGTTTTCGACAAAACCGGCACCCTTACCGAAGGCAAACCCGTAGTCACCGATATTGTACCAAGTAACCAAGTAACTAATAACGATTTACTACGCTTAGCCGCCAGCCTGGATGCTAATTCCGAGCATCCTTTGGCTTCCGCCATTGTCGCCGCCGGAGCCAAAACCGCTCTTAAGTCCTTACCAGTTACCGGTTTTAAAAATCTGGCCGGTCGGGGGGTTGAGGGCACTATTTCTAAGATTAAATACACTCTGGGTACTCCCTCACTTTTTCCTTCCGTTCCCTCCGATGTAGCCAGACTTGAAAAACAGGGTAAAACAGTAGTCGTGTTGGCTATTGGTAAAAAAATTCTGGGAGTCATCGCTATCGCCGATACTCTGCGTCCTACAGCTACCGATGCCATAAGCCAACTTACTCGGCAAAAAATCGGCACTTCCCTTATTACCGGAGACAATCCTACTACGGCAGCCGCCATTGCCAAAATTGCAGGTATCACCCGCTTCTTTGCCCAAGTCCGGCCCCAAGACAAAGCCGCTGCCATCAAACAGCTTCAATCTGAAGGTCAGATTGTGGCCATGGTGGGCGACGGCATTAACGACGCCCCTGCTCTATCTGCTGCCAACATCGGTATTGCCATGGCCTCCGGTACTGACGTAGCCATCGAAGCTGCCGGTATTACTCTGGTTAATAAAGACTTACACTCCATTCCCCTGGCTCTCCGGCTTTCCAGATCCACCCTGCGCACCATCAAAACCAATCTTTTCTGGGCCTTTATTTACAATGTCATTCTTATTCCCGCTGCGGCCATGGGTCTGTTAAGTCCTATTTTAGCCGCCGGAGCTATGGCTTTTTCTTCGGTTTCCGTTGTGGGTAATTCTTTATTACTTAAAAGAACCCGTCTCTCATGAGTTCCAAAGCGCTTCTCATAGGCATTGTTTTGAGTTTCGGCTTACTTTTTGGTGCGGCTTTTTGGTTTTCTAAACCTCAACCAGCTGCTCCCGCAGTGGCCTCAGCCAGCATTGGCCAACTTACAACTACAGAGACTTTCTATGACTTTGGTACTATTTCTATGAAGAAAGGCCCGGTCAGTTATAAGTTTACCGTTACCAATTCCGATTCAGTTCCGGCCACCGTCACTAAACTCTACTCATCCTGTATGTGTACCAAAGGGACTTTGATTACCCCAGACAAAACCTGGGGGCCTTTTGGTATGCCGGGCCACGTAGCCATTCCCAGCATTGCCGCTGAAATTGCCCCTGGTAAGAGTGCCCAAATAGAAGTTATATTTGATCCGGCGGCCCACGGTCCGGCAGGGGTTGGTAAAATCGATCGTACCGTTACTGCCGAACTCAACGGTCAGTCACCATTACTTTTCAGTTTTAGTGCTAATGTCACGCCTTAAATTACTTATCATCACCGTCCTGGCACTCTTGGCAGTTTTGGTCTTTTTCAAATTTTCTCCTTGGGGAACAAGCTTTTTGTGGTCTATTAGCCAGGGGGGAACTTGGCTTCTGCCACTGGTTATGATTGCCTCTCTAATAGATAGTATCAATCCCTGTGCTTTTTCCATTCTTTTTCTCACTGTGG
>CAYHUF010000036.1:0-6928 GCA_964359775.1 uncultured Candidatus Saccharibacteria bacterium | reverse complement strand
AAGTAGTGGTTAGGGCTATTTGCCGGCCCAGGCTTTTAATTCTTCATAATCAGCTCCACCACAGATGAATTTTTTAGTCTCGGTATTGTAGAAAAAAGGAACACCGCCACATAGGCCCTGGTCGATTTCATCCAACTTCCGGGCATTCTCTTCGTTGTGCCAGGTCTCATATTTTTCCACCTTGACCCCGGTTTCTTTTTCCAGTTTCTCAACCAGCGGTTCCATTTCTAAACAATAGTGACAAGCTTCGCCGTAAAATTCTAAAAGCATGGTTTTTATTTAATAAAATTAATGTTCCAATTATAGCAAATACTTTTTGTTCTTCAATTTGTCGGGCAGGAGATCCTCTTTGGTATATTTTTCGTAACCTTTCCCATAATTCAGCTCTTTCATTAATTTGGTTGGGGCATTGCGGATTTTTAGGGGCACAGGCAGATTGCCGTATTTTTTGACATCAGCTAGGGCCATCTGAAGGGCGTCGTAGGCAGAGCGATTTTTCTTGGCCTGGGCCAAATAGGCGACACCATGAACCAGGTTGATCGAGGCTTCCGGCAAACCAATTGTTTCCACGGCCCGGAAAACTTCGTTGGCCACTACCAGGGCGGTCGGTTGGGCCAAGCCGACATCTTCACTGGCGAAAATAACCATTCGCCGGGCGATGAATTTGGGATCTTCTCCGGCCTCGATCATGCGAGCCAGATAATAAATGGCGGCGTCCGGCTGGCTGGCCCGCAGACTCTTAATAAAAGCGCTGATGGTATTATAATGTTCCTCGCCTTTTTTATCATAACGCAGAAAAGTCGATTGGATGGTTTTCTTTAAATTTTCAACCGTGATGGGGCCATACAGTTTTTGAGTGGCTTCCAAAACCGACAGCGCTTGGCGGGCATCACCATCAGCTAGGGCAATCAAATAATCTCGGGCTTCATCAGGCAGAGTAATTTTAGTTCGCTCAATAATCGCTCGCATCTCTTTCTCCGACAAAGATTCGAGGGTGAAAACGCGACAGCGGGAGAGGAGGGGCGCGATGACTTCGAAACTGGGATTTTCGGTGGTGGCCCCGACTAAAGTTAACTGTCCAGTTTCCACTAGGGGTAGGAGAAAATCTTGTTGGGCTTTGTTGAAGCGATGGATTTCATCAAGGAATAAAATTTTGGGTTTTTGCTTGAAACCGAGTTCGCCTCGCCCGCGATCAGCAATCTGGCGGATTTCATCTTTGGTGGCAGAGACGGCCGAGAGTTCAAAAAAATCGGCACCGAGATTTTGAGCGTAAATCCGAGCCAGGGTGGTTTTACCCACGCCGGGTGGTCCCCAGAGAATAAAAGAAAATAAGTGTTTTTTGGCCACCGCGATTCGCAGGGGCTTATTGGGCCCGACTAAATGGCGTTGACCGACGAAGTCTTTGAGACTGGTGGGGCGAATTTGGGCGGCGAGAGGCTCCATACGGGCCATTCTACTCCGCTTTTAGTTCTTTGTCTTGGTTGGGCTGGGACAGGCCTCAAATTGGCAATTTGGACCTACTCGACCGACAGCCGAGCCGTCAGGGCAGAGTCGGGCTTCTTTGGTACAAACGGCCCCTCGTGGGGTTTGGGTGGGCGAGAGACTGGTTTTAGGCCAGAAGACAATAGTGGTGCCGGCGACGATAATGATTAAAATAGCTAGAGTGGTTTTAAACATAAATTAAATTATACAAATAAAGCCGTGGGAGGGCCAGGGTTGTTACGGGCTTTGTCCGTCACTTATTTTACCTGGTCTAGTCGTGTCTAATGACCTTAGTGGCTGTTATCTCTAGCCCTAGTTTCTTGGATGTTTCCAAGTAGAGTAGTTTAAATTTATTAAATTGCTCTTCATTTAGATTTCCCTCCGGATTCCAGTTGGCAATTGGGTTTTGTTGGTCCGGCGTTTGCTCTGGAACATGGTCAAAATCTTGTTCATCGATACATCTTTGAACTGCCGCTTTTAGTTCTCGCAGTTCCGACTCTAGGTTTGGGCGATTAAGGCCCTGGAACAGAGACAGGATTTCTTTCATCGACTGCCTGTTAACATTTCTCTCTGGCGATCCGACTGGGGCGTCGGTAACAATTTCAATTTCAGCCAGTAAACGAGTCAAGGTACTGATTTTTTCTTGAATCTCGGGACTGACGATTTTTTGTTCTGGTTGTTCAAATTTTTCGGACATATATTTTTGGTTAGTTATTACTCTCGCTTAATATTAAGGTCGCTAAAGCGTCTAGAATTATTTACGTCTTGCGTTTCGCTTCGAAACACTGCGACGCGAATTCGTGCTTTTACAACTTTATCTTTATCGAAATATACTTATTTCGATACGATTTTTACGCATAAAAATCGGCTTCGCTTACAAAAAACTTACAAGGTTCGCTTCGCGTCTAAATAATCTACGTCGAAAATTTGGTAATTTTCGACGCGATTTTTGCTCCCAAAATGGGCGCGTCAACGCGTCTAAAATAATTTACGTCTTGCGTTTCTTTCAGAAACCCAGCGACGCAAATTCGTGCTTTTTTGTAAGGTGGTGTCTATTTACACAGTGGTTTATTAACCCCGTCGAAATTTGCTAATTTCGACGCAAATTTTACGCTTAAAATTCGGCTGCGGGACTAGGATTCGAACCTAGATGAACAGATTCAGAGTCTGCTATCCTACCATTAGATGATCCCGCACTTGCCCGCTTAAGTTTGGCTTTTTGCCAAATTTTGGTGGGTTGTTTTTTCTATATACTATCTACTATTTTCCAAATACTACCCTTTGACCTTACCATAAAATCACCAAAAATAAAGCTCTACACCGCGTGCGCAGTGTAGAGCTAAGTCCGAGAAATTCCGACTGTTTGGTTCTGGTTTGGATGGAAGAAGTCTTCCACCAAACGGTAGTATTGGTCCCTGTCTCGGACCAAATCGGGATGGACTCTTTCCCAAGCCCAAACCCGTTTTTCGAGTTCATTGTGGCAATCGCGACAGACCAGGATTGTCGCTAGGAGGGGTTCCTTCTGGTTTGGGAAACGTCGCAAAGGGAAGACATGGTGTCTAGTCGGCTCTTTCTTCTGATGACATTTGGGACAAAACCAGACTGGGGGGATTTCCAGCGTTAGGCTCAAGAGGTCCTCACCTCCTTTCTCTTTCTGGCCTAGTTTTAGCACAATTCGATTTTTTCTTCAATCGGGATTCGGGCTATATACCATCTACCATCCCCTAGATACTACCCAATTATTTCTTCAGCCCCTCGACTTCTTTTTTAATCGTTCGGATTTCACGCAGGATGCGAATCAAGAGATCTTCGTCTTCCTCCAATTCGGCTTGAGTTTTTTCGATATCTTTCTTTTCCCCCTTAAGACCGGAAATGATAATTCTCTCACCGATAAAAGAGGTGGTAAAAACTCCGGTCAATAACATAATCACAGTGCTGATAAGCACCCAAACTAAACCACTAGAGGCCTCGGTGCCCGAGAGACCGTCGGTCATGATCCAAATGCCACGCCAAAAGAGAATCATACAAGTGCCGGCAATGAAGGCGTAAATTCCCGGGTAACGACTCAAACGACCTCGGACTCGATCTTCCAAACGATCAAAGAAATTGCTTAATTTTTGATACATAGTGATGTTGATTAAACTTACTTTAATTTTACCTCGCTATTTAAATCCTGTCATTTTTTGGCGTTTTGGTAATCAGAAAAAATCTGTGGTATAATTTCAGTCTATGACGAAAGTCGCCATCATTGGGGCAGGGGAAATCGGCCGAACGCTCGGCCTCTTGATCCGTCGTCACGGTTACCCGGTGACTTTTTGGGATAAAGCGCCGGAAAAACTGCTTAATCTCGACCAAGATCCCGATTTGGCTTTGCCAGCGATAATCAATAACGCCGAAGTGCTTTTCCTGTGCGTCCCGTCCGGCGCCCTAAAAGAAGTTTTATTTTTTATCGAACCATATTTAAAACCCAAGCAGGCGATCGTTTCTTTAATTAAGGGTTTGGAGGGAAGCAAAAATCAGTTACCGGTGGAATTTATTGGTAAAATTGCTCCCAAGTGCCAGCTGGCGGTTTTGGGCGGGCCGATGTTGGCTGAAGAATTGCAAGCTGGTGGCCCCGGTATCGCGATCTTGGCCAGTAAGCGGGAATCAGTTTTGAACTTGGTGGCTCCGTTGTTGAGAGATGCCAAATTGCAAGTAGAAACTAGCTCTGATGTGACCGGTGTGGCTTAGGCCGGCGTGTTGAAAAATATCTATGCCTTGGGAATGGGGATTGGCGAAGAATTAGCTTGGAGCGCTAACGCTCGGGCCTCTTATCTGACTGAAGCTTTGAAAGAGATAATTGGTACGGGTAAATTTTTAGGGGCTAAAGCAGAGACTTTTATCGGTCCGGCTGGTTTGGGTGATTTGTTGGCTACCGGTTTGAGTCGGAATTCACTCAATTATCAAGTCGGTCAGGCTTTGGCTCGAAACGAAGAACCAAAACAGGTGAGTGAGGGTTTAGTGTCTCTTCCCTTACTTTTCAGTTTACTTGGAACTCGAGTGTCTAAATTGCCGATTTTACTTTTACTTAAAAAAATTGCTTTAGAAGGCGCTTCGGTTCGGGAACTTTATACCCAGGCCGGCTATTTGTAATTTTTTTCCATTTGAATTAAAATTAATATCAGGTTTGGCCTTTTCTGTCGTCGCCATGGGTCTCTTGCCCAAGGCATAAGTGACAGCGCGGAAGATGAAGTCGTATTGTGTTATTTTACTTAACGAAGGAAAGGAGATTTAGGTCCTTGGGAAAAGGACCCAATTCCGCCAAAAATTGGTCTGTCTCGTTGGGGGGTCGCGCGTCTAACCAAACCGTGCGACCCCCTTTATTGTTTCTGTCAGGGACTAGCCAGGGTCTTAATAAATTTAAAACAAACTCTCAATCACTTCTTTGACCACATTGCCGTCGGCTTGGCCTTTGCATTCTTTCATCACGGCGCCGACTAGGATGCCGATTTTGGCTTTGTCGCTTACGCCCAACTCGGCTTTTTTAGCCTCGGCAATGGCGCGGATTTGTTCGACCGGCATTTGAGCCGGTAAATAATCTTTCAAGATATCCATTTCTACTTGTTCGGCCAGGGCCAAATCTTCACGCCCGCCGGCTCGGAATTG
Source organism: uncultured Candidatus Saccharibacteria bacterium (assembly GCA_964359775.1). Taxonomy (GTDB): domain Bacteria; phylum Patescibacteriota; class Minisyncoccia; order Phycocordibacterales; family XYD1-FULL-46-19; genus 21-14-all-37-9. The sequence continues at coordinate 1,801 of CAYHUF010000036.1, read as the reverse complement.
ATCAATCGAATCTTGGCGTTGTTTGACTAGGCGTTTGATGACGGCCAAAGCTTCCTCATCACTTAATTTTTCATCCGGTTTGCGACCCTTGGCCATAATGTCGCTAGTAAAAGCGGCGGCCAAACCGCGCAGGGTCGAGAGTCGGACCTCGTCCCGGGCTTTCATCGCGCTTTTGATTTCTTCTTTGATTTGGTCGTGCAACATAATTTCGTTTTTTAATTTTAACAAGTTAACAAGAATATAGGCTATTTTATTGCTTTTAGCAAGCTCTCGAAAAATTAAAAATTTAAACATCAAAATTAAAAATGACAGATAAAAATTAAAAAATATTTAAGAAATTTCACCTTTTCCATTGTCATTTTCCCAGCCTACCGGCAGGCAGGCATTTTGATCCACCAGCTGATGGATTGCATTTTACATTAGTTTGGCCAATTTTCGCCATTCAGATTTTAGTGCTAAGATTGGGAAAACATGACCAACGACAAATTCCAGCAAGCCTACCAGCGACTGAATCCGGCTCAAAAAGAGGCGGTGGATACCATCGAGGGGCCGGTCTTGGTGGCAGCGGGTCCGGGTACCGGCAAGACCCAAATTCTGGCTCTACGGATCGCCAATATTTTACTTCAGACTCACGTCGGACCGGATAATATCCTAGCCCTGACTTTTACCGAATCCGGGGTGGTGGCCATGCGTCGGCGTTTGGCGGACTTGATCGGCACACCAGCTTACGCGGTAGAGATCAATACTTTCCATGGTTTTTGCAATGACATCATCAAACAAGAGCCGGAATATTTCCCGACCATTATCGGGGCCACTAATATTAATGAAATTGATCAGATCAAAATTCTGGAAGAAATTATTCTGGGTTCACCAAAGCCAGAAGCGAAGGCTGTTCCAGATCTTAAATTGACCGAACTAACCACTTTCAACGATCCTTTTTATTATTTGAAAGATATCCTAGCGGCCATCAACAAGTTAAAGCAAGAGGGTCTGACCCCGGCCAAATTTCAGGCCGAAATCAAAACCGCTTTGGTCGAATTTGAGGCGAATCCCGATCTCTATAATGAGAAGGGTAAATACGCCGGTCAATTAAAAACCAAATATGCCGATGATTTAAAAAGTTTAAAGAAAAATCAGGAGCTGGGGCAAATTTACGAAACTTACCAACGACAATTGCGCCAGCAAAAAGCTTACGATTATCAGGATATGATTATCGAAGTGGTCGAAGCCCTCAAACGCGAGCCTAATTTGAAACTGTCGCTTCAAGAACGTTTCCAGTATATTTTGGTCGACGAACATCAGGATACCAATAATGCCCAAAATCAGGTTTTGGAAATCCTGGGTGATTATTTTGAGGAACCAAATATTTTTGTGGTTGGCGATGACAAGCAAGCCATCTTCCGTTTCCAGGGCGCTTCGTTGGAGAACTTTTTATATTTTCGAGAAAAATACCCCAAGGCGAAATTCGTCGCTTTGGAAGAAAATTATCGTTCCTCCCAAACCCTCTTGAATGTAGCTGACTCCTTATTGGCCGGGCCAAAAGTCTTACAGGCCAAGGCTGGCCATCCGGAAGCGCCGATTCGCCTCGTTGAATTTAGCCACCAGCACGTGGAGGATTATTGGCTGGGCCAAGAGCTTAGTCAGAAAATTAAGGCGGGTATCGTCCCCGAACAAATTGCCGTTTTTTGTCACGACAATCGGGATGTTTTAGCCGTGGCTCGTTCGCTCGAACGCCAAGGCGTGCCGGCGGTGATTGAATCGTCCCAAGATATTTTGGCCGACGCTGATATCGCTAATTTGA
>CAYHUF010000035.1:0-7178 GCA_964359775.1 uncultured Candidatus Saccharibacteria bacterium | reverse complement strand
GCCTTCTCGTCTTATCCGGCTTATGCGCCGGTGGAATATTTTAGTTCTTATCTTATTGCTAAACGTCTCAAATAATTTAGATTGACTATTAGGTCTAAACTAGGCAGTATAAAGCTTAATGAAGCCAAAATTCTCGATTATCGTTCCACTTTATGGCAGTGAGGAAAATTTGCCTTACACCTTACCTCGACTCTTAAAATTAGCCGATGAATTGATTGATTATGAGATCGAGTTGTTATTTGTCGATGATGCTTCGCCTGATCAGTCGGCACAGCTGATTTTGGCCGCTAGACAAAAAGATTCTCGAATCAAATTAGTTCGTCTGAGTAAAAATTTTGGCTCCATGCTGGCGATTATGGCCGGGGTTCAGTATGCCACCGGGGATTGTTTGGGGGTGATTGCTGCGGATCTCCAAGACCCGCCCGAATTATTCAAGGAGATGCTTTTGCGTTGGCAAACTGGCGACAAAGTCGTCTTAGCGGTGCGCTCTGATCGAGAAGAATCTGTCAGTCAGAAATTATTCGCCGGATTTTATTATCGACTTTTAGCTAAATTTGCTCTGCCTAATTATCCGCGTGGCGGCTTTGACTTCGTTTTATTCGACCGTCAAGTGTCAAGTGAGCTTTTAGCGGCCCAAGAAAAAAATACCAATTTGATGAGCTTGATTTATTGGCTGGGTCACCAACGCTCGACTATTTACTATGTTCGTCAAAAACGTCAGCGGGGACATTCGCGTTGGACTTTAGCCAAAAAGCTCAAATTGGTTGTCGATTCGTTCGTGTCTTTTTCTTATCTGCCGATTCGTTTGATTTCGATTATTGGTTTTGTTACCGCTTTATTAAGCTTTGCTTATGGCCTATTCGTTTTTATTGAAGCGCTACTGGGGAAAATTGCCGTTCAGGGCTACTCGGCTTTAATGACAGTGATTACTTTTCTCCTAGGTCTGATTATGGTCATGTTGGGAATTATTGGAGAATATCTCTGGCGGGTGCTGGATGAAGTTCGCTCTCGGCCGGCTTATGTGGTTGATCAAACCTATTTATAAATTAGCTTGAAAAGATGAAGCTCTATTATCTGGCCGGCACCGCTTTGCCAACCGAAAAGGCCCACGGTCTGCAGATTATAAAAACTTGCGCCGCTTTGGCCGCCCAGGGCCTCTCGGTGACGCTCTTGGTGCCTAAGCGGGGAGCAGAGGACTTGTGGTCTTATTACCAAATGCCGGCCACTTTCGAGGTAGAGTGGGCTCCTTTTAAATTAGCCCCGCAACTCGGTCGTTTGGGCTATTGGTGGGGTGCTTGGCGTTTTGCCTGCTGGGCCTGGCGAAAAATTAAGCAAGGCCAGCCAGATGTGATTTTGGTCCGAGACCCTCTGCCGGCTTTGGTGGCAAGTTGGTCCGGCCGACCGGTATTTTGGGAATCACACGAACCAAAAGCCAATTGGCTCTTTGGCCTAGTCGCCAAGCGAGCCACCGGCGTCGTGGCAATTTCCAGCGGGATCAAAAATTTTCTGGTTGAACATTTGGGGGTCTCGGCCGAAAAAATTTCGGTCGTGCCCGACGCGGCTGATGTCGAGGTCATCCAAGCTTTATCTGATGACAAAAATCTTTGGCGTCAGCAATTAAATTTACCCCTCGATAAAAAAATTGCTCTCTATACTGGTCATCTTTATGATTGGAAGGGAGCGGATACTTTAGCCCGCGCCGCTAAGTTATTGCCCGCTGACGTCTTGGTCGTGCTGGTTGGCGGTACGATAGAAGCCTTAGCTGATTTTCAGGTGCGTTTCGGAGCGACCCCTAATTTATTATTGGCCGGACATCAGCCGGCTTCCGATATCCCGGCCTGGCTCAAGGCAGCGGATGTTTTGGTCTTGCCTAATAGTGGCAAGCAATTAATTTCCAGCACCTTTACTTCACCGCTGAAATTATTTGAATACCTAGCCGCCGGCCGAGCAATCGTGGCTTCTGATTTACCGTCTTTGCGGGAAATTTTGACTGAGGCCACTTGTTTTTTTGTCGTTGCTGATGATGAAGTGGCTTTAGCTCGGGGGATTAAGACGGCTTTGGCTGACCCCGCTTTAGCCGCGATCAAGGCTCGGGAAACTGCCACTTTAGCCAAAAATTTCTCTTGGGCCAAGCGGGCGGAACACTTAATAAAAATTTTCGCCAAATGAAAAGCTGGGTCGATTTCGACCCAGCTTGTGTCGGGGTATCCGAATAGTCTTAGGAGTTAATTAAGACCAGACCGTTGTCGCTCTTTTTGTATCTTAATTGGCAAACTGGGCACTTCAGTTTGGTGTTCAGTTTGCTCGAGCAACAGCAGACCCAGCCTTGATGTTTGGCGGGAGTGCCATAGTAGAGAGCATGGGCCGGGATATCTTTAGTGATGATTGAGCCTACTCCTACCAGAGCATATTCTCCGATGGTGATACCACCCTTGAGCACCGATCCCGTTCCGACCGAAGCTCCTTTCTTGATTACTGTGGGAACAAGTTTCCGTTGGTATCTTTTACTTCGGGGGAAGTTATCATTGGAAAAAGCTACGCCCGGGCCGATGAAAACATCATCTTCCAAGGTAATGCGATCCCAGAGATAAACCCCGCATTTGAGGGTAACCCGATCTCCGATCAAGACATCGTTTTCTATAAAACAGAAGGCATTGATATTGCAGTCACGACCAATGACCGCTCCTGGCAGAATCACGCAGGATTGCCAGATTGTAGTGCCGGGGCCAATTTCCTTAGTTTGGACATCGGCCGAACCGTGAATCATAGGGATTTTTTCTTGCTCGCTCATTTTTCTCCGCTCCTTTCTCCTTTGTCTTTCTATTCAGACTTTAGCAAATTGAGCTTAGAAGTAAAGTTGGCGTCTCGGCCTTTTTTCGTTATACTGGCTAAACTAAAAATATGAATCAACGTCTGATTATCGTCTTGCCGACCTATAACGAAGCGGCCAATATTGCCGGCATCTTGGCTGATTTAAACCAGGCGGTGCCGGAGGCCGCTATTATGGTAGTGGATGATAATTCGCCGGATGGCACGGCTAAAATTGTTCAAGATTTGCAAGGCCGCTATCCCAAACTGCGTCTTTACTCGCGAGCCGGCAAAGAAGGTCTGGGCAAGGCCTACATCGATGCTTTTCAAAAAGTTCTGGCGGAAGAAGCTTATGATTGGGTCTTGATGATGGACGCCGATTTTTCCCATGATCCCAAATATATTCCCCAGATGCTCTCGGTCAGCGACAATTTTGATTGTGTTATCGGTTCACGCTATTGCGTCGGCGGGGCCACAGCCGGCTGGGAGTGGTGGCGACAAATTTTGTCTAAATTCGGCAATCTCTATTGTCGAGTGGTGACCGGGCTACCGATCAACGATTGTACCGGCGGTTTCAATTTGATGCGAGTCAGCGTTTTAGGTCGCTTAAATTTTAACGTCATTGATTTGTCCGGCTACGCTTTTATTATGGAGTTGAAATATTCACTGTTTAAAGCCGGTACCCGCTTCCAGGAAATCCCGATTATTTTTCACAATCGCCGGGGCGGGGAATCAAAATTGTCGAATCATATTATTGGCGAAGGCATTATCGCACCATGGAAAATGATCATTCGGAAAAAATAGGCCCTGCTTGCCCGGCTTGTTTGGCCCCGGCCACCAAATTTTTTTGCCGGAAAAATAATTGCGACCTCTATCGCTGTTCGTCTTGCCGCTTGGTTTTTGTCTCACCCCTGCCGACGGAGACCGCCAGTATTTACGAGGGCGATTATTTTTCTGGGGCCGAAAAAGGTTTTGGCTATGTCAGCTATGATGAAGACAAAAAAACCATGGCCGGGATTTTTAATGACTACCTGCAAAAACTGGAACAATTAAATGATGGTCGGCCAGGACATTTGCTTGACGTTGGAGCAGCTACTGGTTATTTCCTGGGCTTAGCCAAGCCGCGTGGCTGGACCGGCGCCGGTTTGGAGATTAGCTAGTATGCGTCGGCCAAAGGTCGAGCCAAGGGTCTGGATGTGAAGACCGGTATTCTTGGACCCGATTTATTTCCGCCTGGCTCTTTTGATGTCGTCTCGATGTGGGATGTGATTGAGCATGTCCGCGAACCGAAAAAAGATTTACAAACCGTGGCCGGGCTCTTGCACCCGGGGGGAGCCCTGGTCATCAACACGCCCAATGGCGCTTCTTGGACGGCTCGGATTTTAGGCTCACGCTGGCACCTCTTGGTGCCACCGGAGCATCTCCATTATTTTAATCCGCGGGCCTTATCTCTCCTGCTTCAGCAAAGCGGTTTTAAAGTTTTGTCGGTTCATTATCCCGGCAAGGTCTTTACCCTGGAATATATTTTTCATACCCTGGCTCGCTGGCAAGGCTTGTCTCTCTGGCAGAAAATTCTCTCCTGGTTGAAACGCCATCCATCGGTCGGCCAATGGGGTCTGCCGATCAATCTGCGAGACAATATGCTAATCTATGCCCGCAAAAATTAGAGCCTGGTTCTCTCCTTTCACAATTATCGAACGCTGGGTTTTAGGACTGCTTGTTTTAAGTTTTTTTGTCGGCCTCAATTTTGGTTTTCCGCTAACGACGGTGACCAACGATGAAATGTTTTTTGTCGGCTCGGTCTTCCGCTCCCTGGCCAGCCACAGTTTTTTACCGCAAGGTTTGGATGTGCCCTATGGCACCCTTAATTATCTGTTGTCGTTTGCTTTAATTAACGCCGGCTTGCTTGGGCTCCTGCCTTTTTTTCACTTTAATTTAGCGGCCCTCCAAACTTGGGTGGCCGGGCATTATTATTTGTTTTATTTAGCCCCGCGTTTGGTCTCGGTACTAGCTCTGACCGGACTATTACTGTTGTTTTACCAGCTGGCTCGGGAGAAAATAAAATTCGTTGCCCTGCGCCTGGCCCTGATCAGTCTCTTGTTTACTAATGTTATCATCACGGCGATTTTCCATACCGGCAAAGTTTGGGGCCTCTCCACTTTTTTCTTGGTCGGCTCGGCTTTGTTTTTGTATCGAGTTTGGCAAGGTGATCGCCGTTATGCGGTCTGGACCATTCTCTTTTCATTTTTGGCCGTGGCTAATTTCCCGCTGGCCGGTTTAGCCTTAATCTCGTTGCCTTGTCTTTATTTTATTTACCGCCAGCAAGGCTGGCCGTTTCGAGAACTCTACCGTTTTAGCGCCGGGGGCTTAGGCTTGCTGATTTTGATCTTGGCGATTAATTATCAGGGAATCGGGGAGCAGATTCGCTCGATTGTCTTTGACTATACCTTGTCGCCCTTTGCCCGGGCTTACAATACCCCAATCCTTGAATCTATTTTATTGTTTGGGGCTAAAGCTCTGCTCTTGTTTACACCACTCTGGCTGGCTTTGGTCGCTTCGACTGCTAAAATCGCCGATCGCAAATTATTCAAATTAGCTCTGGGCTACTTGGTGCTTTATTTATTAGCCGTGGCCGTGACGGCCCGTTGGGTCCATGATCTGTCGGCGGCCTTTCGTTATCTGGTGCCGGTCGGCTTTTTTCTCACTCTGTTAATTTTTAGTTTGGATTGGAGGGAGCTTAATCGCTCTCGGCAGTTTTTCATCGGGGCCTTAGTGATAATCAATTTAATTTATTTTGGCTGGACTCTAACTCTATTATTACGCCCGACTACTTTTAATTTGGTTCGCGACTGGACGGTGGCCAATCTCAATTCTCCGCAAACGGCGATTATTAACCTGACCGGTTTTTGGTATGAACCGCCCCTCAATCAAATCACGGCTTTAGCCATCCAAGATCAATTTTGCGCTTCCCGTTGCCAGGTGGCCCGGCGGGGCGAGGGCTCGGTCGGGTTTCAATCTTTGGTCTTGGGTAATCAAACGCGAGCCACCAGCACGGTCGGTCGGAAGGTCTTTCTGGTGTCCACGACAACCGCCACAACCAGAGCAGGGGACTTAGTCTACTCGATCAGCGAAGCCTCTTACCGCGGCTCGCCCCAATTGCTCGACCTCTTTGGCGATTATTCCAACCTCAACTTCTTCCGTCTTCATCATTGGGGCGAGGATTTTTATATCTTTCGCCACTGATCCTCCGTTAACCCATTGACTTTCATGTTAACAATTGTTAACATTATGCTAAGTCAGAGTTAACAGCAAAAACCTATGGAAAACAAGAGTCAAAAAGCCCTCTATATATCTATCCAGGAGCTGGCCAAGATGCTCGGGATTAGTCGGGTAGCGGTTTTTAAGAAAATTAAGAAAGGCCAAATCCCGGCCCAAAAAATCGGGCGGGCTTACGCTATCTCGATGGAGGATGTCAGGGAAATAGTTAATAGCTCTGATGCTAGTGTCTTGAACGATGACAAGAAATCGGAAATCAAAGAGGCCGTAGAAAAAGTGGTTAAGGAATATGGAGAAACCCTGCGACTTCTCGGGAAGGAATAATTATGAAATTAAAAAGGCTCAACATTAGAGATATTGAATATGTGGCTCATCGTCTAGCCAAAGAGACGATGACTTGGACTGAACCAATCCCGGATTTTAGCACCCGCTATTCAAATTCTTTAGAGCGCTGTATCGAAACACCATTTCAATCATTTGGCGGGCGCCAGCTTTATCCTGGTTTATTGAAAAAAGCTTCGATTCTGTTTTATTTTATGGTCAAAAATCACCCGTTTCAAAATGGCAATAAACGTATCGCTATGGCGACCTTGTTCTTCTTTTTGTTTCAAAATAAAAAATGGCTGAAGGTCGATAATCAAGAGCTATATAATTTTGCCCGCTGGGTGGCCGAGAGTAATCCAAAGTTGAAAGAGGATACGGTCAGGGCAGTTGAAACATTTCTTAAAAGCTATATGGTTGAGCTTAAATAGCCATGGCAAACAAAAACCTCACCAACGCCAAACGGGCAAAAAATGACGAGTTTTATACTCAATATAGCGATATTCAAAAAGAGATTGAAGCCCATCTGGAGTTCAACCCCGATGTATTTCGCGGTAAGGTCGTGTATTGCAACTGCGACGATCCGTTTGAGAGCAATTTTTTTCGCTATTTCGTGCTAAATTTCAACAAGCTTGGATTAAAACAGCTTATTACTACCAGTTACAAACCCTCGCCGGTGGCCAATACGCAATTGAGTTTATTTGGCGATGATAAAACTCTCACAAAATCAAAAGGCCGTCCAAAGGTAACCGCCAATAAATTTATTATCAATG
>CAYHUF010000034.1:0-7275 GCA_964359775.1 uncultured Candidatus Saccharibacteria bacterium | reverse complement strand
TGTAAATTATAAGAAGAGGAAGTCGACAGATTACCGGCAAAATTCAAAGAATCAGCTTGGAGACGATAATTGGTACTGCTGGCCACATAAGCCAAAGCCGGCCAAGCCAAACCTAGAATAAGAAGACTAAAAATAAATTGACTGAATTTAAACATGTTTTCTGAACTTAAATCCTAAATAAAGTCCTCCGAGAACAATAAGTAAAGCCCCTAAATTCCAAAACCAACCTGGATTGACGAAAAAATAAGTGGTGGCTGGGACCACTTGATTATTGAAACCAAGATTAAGCTCCAATTGAGCGCGATAAAAACCCGGCCACCACTGACCGCCAGGTGGGGCCAATAAAACTTCCCGATTGCGAATAGCTTGAGGTAAAACAAACAGGGGCTCCAAATAGCGCTGGCCGATGACTCGCCCCCGCCAATTTTTAATCGTCACCACACCATAGGGGTTCAAATAAACATTGCCAGCATTTTGATAAGCCACTTGTAATTGGAGGGTCTCCGCCCGGCCCAACCAGGGAGTTAAAGAATTGAAGCGGAGCAACTGGCCTTGTTCTTTAGCTTGACCGGCCGCCCGTAAAAGGATGATCGCTCCAGCACTGGTGTTGATTTGAGCATTAGCTCCGGCATTACCGATTTGCTTTAAACTGAAATTAACCAAACCGTGAACACTGATAGGTGGCCAATCAGCGGGAATGGTAATGGCCACCGGAATGATTTTTATCTCACCGGGAGATACGGTCAGCTCGATTGGCAAAGAAATATCTAATTGACTGAAAATATAAAGTGGACTGGAGCTGGCTGGCTGACCAATGACAAAACCCTTACCGCCTTCAGTCGGATTAAGATCGGCCAAAGTTAAAACAAAATTTTGGACCTGAGTGGAACGGTTGCTAATTTTAAAAGAGAGAATTTTAGTTTGGCCAGCTGAGACCAAAACTTCTTGCCGGGCCGGGCTAAGAGTAAAAGTATTGCCGGTCGAATCGGCTGCCCAAACTCCGGCCGGCCCAATAACCCAAATTAATAAACTCAGGCAAAAAAAGAATAATTTGGATTGTTGAAAAAAATTGGTCATTTATTTTTTCACCGGGGCCAATAAGAAGATGTAGTTATCTGAACCAGGAGGAGCAAAGACTGGGGCGATAATCCCTGCTTTGCGATTAGCATCAAATTGAACCGTTACCCGATCTGAAAACATCGCTTCGATTTTATTTTTCAAATCAGCGTCACCACTAGCATTACCGGTCGACGGTGTCACAATCAAGCCAGACTGACCGGAAGGAGAAATATTATTAGACGTACTTTGACGAAGGATCTGAGCTAATTCTTGCCTTAATTCAGCTCGAACTTCGGTTTTAATTTTTTCTTCCAACGCTTTAACATCCACGACTGAGGCCGTCGTTGTTGCCGATAAGACAGGAACTGCCGGCGCCACTGGAGACTCAGTCTCCGTACCGAGAAAATAACGCCAATTATTAAGCGCCAGGGAAAAAGTTTCCTGAGTCCAAGTCAAAAAGCCGGAACTAAAGCTGAACCAACGATCCGAAATAAAGGCTTGCCATTCCGGCAGACTCAAAGATAAATTAGCCAAACGAACCGCCGCCAGCGCTTGGGCTTGAGTCAATGAATAATCCCAACCCAATCGAGAATTATCTTGAACATTTTGAGTCCAGGTATTAACCAAAAACCAGCCTTGATTAATTTCAGTCTGAACAGCTGATTTTACTTGGTTGGGCCAAACTGCCATTTTAGATAATTCTAGCTTTCCCGATCGTAGAGAATCCGACCCACGAGCCAGGGATCGAGAAATTGGTTTAACCCCGGAAGCCAGCCAGCGATCACTCTGGTTGGCCACCCCGAGAATCACCGTTTCAGGTAAAGCGACGAGTATCGAAAAAGCTATCTTAATTGGCCGAGTTAAAGCTTGAGTCAAATCTAAAACTGATTGACTAAAAATTTGTCTAGCTAAATTTAATTCCGACTTAGTTTCCACAGCTTGAGTTAAAATTATTTTTTGACTAAAACTAAACCCTGTTTGCAATGGAGTAAAAACAAATTGAGCCAGCTTGGCTCCGGCTGAGCGAAGAGTCTCAACGGTATTTTGAGTTTGGCGAGCTAAAGCCAAATTTATTTGGGAACCAACTTGATTAAGTGCCGTATTCCAAGTTCGAATTTTTCTGTCACTGACAGACAGAATATTAACTTTAGGCTTAAACGCTTCAGTTTGAAACTTAGTCGGTAAAATTTTCTCAGCTTCAGTTGAAGTTCCCCAAAGACGAACCAAGAAACCCGCCCCCCGATCTAATTTGAGAGACAACCAGTCGGCGCTACTCTGCCATAAAAAATCGCCAAAATTAAAAATCGCATATTTTAAACCGGCAACTTGATCCGACCAATTTTGCCAAGTCGGATTAGGAAGCGTCTTCGGCGGAGAAACGGTTTTTAAGGTCAGTGGTACTTTTTTAATCGGGTCAGTTGCAACAACGGTATCGTTTAAATCAATTTTAATTGACTGCTCGGTCTGAAGAGCGATTGAACCAAGTGGACTAAGAGTCGGAGCCAAGATCTGGCCTAGATTCCCCCCCAGGGAAAAAGTAAAACCAAAAACCATCAACGCCACCAAAAAAGGCAGGATGCCCGGCGAACGAATCGAGTTAAGGTGAATGGTTTTATTATCTAAGGCCACAATAAGGTTTAGGTTGAACCGCTAAATCATTTTCTGGAACAAATTTTTGTTAAATAACTGTCTCACTCCCGACCAAGTCATTTAAACTTTCAGAGAAAAAACCTGACGCCTTTTCTAGTCGATACTTTCTTAAATCATACAATAAAATCGACCATTTCTAAACCCTTTTTGGTGTGTGGATAAGTTTAAGTAAATACGTTAGGATAAGCTTAATGAAGATTGTCACCGTTGTCCCTCTGGAAAAAGGGGTTTTCAAGGAAAATTTGAGTTATTTTTCTGCCAAAGAAGTTGCTCCCGGAGCGATTGTGACAATCCCCTTGCGCCGAAAAACTGTCGAAGCGTTAGTGATCGAAGTGGTGGAGGCCAGTAAATTAAAGACTGAATTAAAACAATCTGATTTTTCCTTAAAAAAAATTGGGATAATAAAAAGTCCGAGTTTTTTCCGACCGGCGTTTATCAGAGCGGCTGAAACCACCGCCGCTTACCAAGTCAGCACCTTAGGCGTCGTTATAAAAAGTTTTACCCCTAGCGCGATTTTAAGTGGTCTTAGCAAATTAAAGCCCTTAAATTCAGAATCGACTTCTTCAGAAATATCTCTTGGCCCTAAAATCAAATTGGAAAAATTAATCCTCCAGGAACCGGACGAGGAACGTTTCGCTTTATATAAAAAAATTATTCGAGAAAATTTCGCTCAAAAACAATCAGTTTTTCTCTTGACCCCCACCAATGCTGATGCTCGCTACTTGTTTGAATTATTAACTCGCGGTATTGAAAATTACGCCCTTCTTTTAACCAGTGATCTACCGGCCAAAGATCAACTAAAAAATTGGAAACAGGCTCTCAAAGATCCCCATCCTTTACTAATCATTGGCACGCCATTATTTCTATCTCTACCCCGCTTAGATTTAAAAGCTTTCATTGTCGAGCGTGAAAATGCCACCGCCTACAAACAATTGGCTCGGCCTTATTTGGACGCCCGAGTGTTTGTCGAGGAATTAGCTGAAGAAACTCGAGCCAAATTAATTCTAGGTGATATTATTTTACGCTCGGAAACCATCTGGCGAAAAGATCAAGGGGAATTTACCCCTCTCTCTCCTACCACTTATCGTTCTTTTTCCAGTGCCCAAAAACAAATTTTAGTTTCGACTAAACCAGTAGCTGGGGCTAAAACGATTTTTGATCAAGCTATTGGACCAGAACTCAAAACTTTGATTGAAAAAATTATCGACCAAGGTGAAAACTTATTCATTTTTTCCGGTCGACGTGGTTTGAATCCACTGACGATCTGCAGTGATTGTAGCCGAATTTTAACTTGTCCTAAATGCCAGATTCCCCTCAATCTTCATCGTGGCGATGAGGCTGACAAAAAAGATGCGGGTCATTTTTGGCTCTGTCATAAATGTGGTTTTGCGGTGACTGCCACCGACACTTGTCCTGATTGCAACGGCTCACGACTAGCTCTCGTCGGCTTTGGTTCCGAAAAAGTTGAGACCGAATTAATGGCTTCATTTCCTAAAGCGAAAATCTGGCGTTTGGATAGCGATAGCGAACGGCTGGCCAAAAAAACCGAGGAAAGTATTGCGAATTTTTATCAATCACCAGGCGCGATTTTGATTGGCACAGAAATGGCTCTTTTTCATTTACGCGAAAAAATTGACAATATTGCCGTCGTTAGCATCGACGCCTATTTTGCCATTCCCGAATTTAGGATTAATGAAAAAATTTTTAATATCCTTCTACGCCTCCGTCAATTGACCCTGAAAAATTTTATGATTCAAACGCGAGAAGCTAATGAAAAATTATTGGATTTGGCCCTCAAGGGTAATACGACCGATTTTCAACGTCAAGAATTATTTGAACGAAAAAAATTAAAATACCCACCTTTTTCCACTTTAATTAAAGTCTCCGTCCAAGCCAAAAACGAAGTCCTGACTCAAGCCTTAGAGACCCTTAAAACTGACCACCTGGAAGATTACCAAACAATTATTTATGATAGCGTAAGCCGTCTGGCTGGACAAAGTGACGCTTGGACTAATTTACTTTTGCGACTACCGGCCGGAGTTTGGCCGGAACCAAAATTACTGGAGCTCTTGCGCCAATTACCGCCAGCTTTTTTTATCAATGTTGACCCGGAGAACATATTTTAGGTATATTTTAGATATCTATGAAAAACCCCATCATCCAAAAAGACCATCAAATTCTTCGGAAACGGGCCCTCCCGGTACCGATCGAGCAAATCGGTCAAGCTAAAATCAAACATCTGCTAACTAAAATGAAAGAAGCTTTGTCTGCTCGCGAAGACGGCGCCGCTTTGGCCGCTCCCCAAATCGGAGTTTCTTTGCGGATTTTTATAGTCTCCAAGCGTATCTTTGCCGACGACCCTGATTCCTTGTCTAGCAAATTAGAAAATCAAGACTTGGTTTTTATCAACCCGGTCTTGATCAAAGTCTCTAAAAAAAGGAAGAAGCTGGAAGAGGGCTGTCTGTCAGTGCAAGGTATTTTTGGTAAAATTGAACGGTCTGAAAAAGCCCAAGTTGAAGCCTATAATGAACAGGGTCAGAAAATTTCTTATAGTGGCTCAGGCCTTTTGGCCCAAATTTTTCAACACGAAATCGACCATCTCGAGGGCGTTCTTTTTACTGACAAGGCTAAAGATTTGATTAAAGTCGATTAAAAAACTCTGCGTTTAACTCTGGCTCCTTCCCATAAGCCTAGCTTATGGGAATAGAAATCGACTAGGATTTTATGTTATATTGGCCCCATGCGCTGGGCTTTTTTTGGGACGGATGAATTCTCGGTTTTAGTTTTGGCAGAATTGGCCAAGGCCGGTTTAGAGCCTGATTTAATTGTAGCCACTCCCGATCAACCCCGAGGCCGACACCTCATCCTCAGTCCCCCACCAATTAAAATTTGGGCGGAAACCAACAAAGTTCCAATCATTCAGCCATCCTCTTTAAAAAAAGATTTTGAGTTTCCAGCCGGACCTTGGGATTTTTTCCTGGTCGCTTCTTACGGTAAAATTATTCCGGCTAATTTATTGGGCATTCCGACCCGTAAAGTTCTCAACATTCATCCCTCCCTCCTCCCGCTTTATCGCGGCCCCAGCCCGTTGCAAAATGCTATCTTAAACGGCGACCGAGAAACCGGCGTGACGATTATGCAAGTCGACCCGGAGATGGACCACGGGCCGATCATTGCCCGAGCCAAAACTGCCTTAGCTGATGATTATAATTATCCAGAATTAGAAATAGAATCAGCTAAGTTGGGTGCCACTTTATTTATCAAAATCATCCCAGATTGGTTGGCTGGAAAAATTACGGCCGTAGATCAGGATCACTCCCAGTCCACCTACACTCGCAAATTCCTGAAAGCTGATGGTGAATTAAATCTGACTGATTTGGGGCCAACTAATTACCGCAAATACCTAGCTCTCAATCCCTGGCCTGGGGTGTTTACCTTTGTTAAACATCAAAATCAAAATCTCCGCCTCATTATTAAGCAGGCGCATCTAGAGGCCGACCGATTCATTATCGACCGAGTCATCCCAGAAGGCCGCCAAGAAATTTCTTGGACTGAATTCCAACACGGCCTCAAAGCTTAGGAGGGTCTGACCCTCCTAAGCTTTGATATAATATATAATAATATTATGCCAAGGCAACCAAGACAATTTGAAATAGGTGGTATTTATCACATTATCAATCGATCTATCGAAGGTCGTGAAATTTTTTGTAAACCTCAAGATACCCATCGTTTTATTCTGGGCCTAGAATTTTGTAATACCGACAAATCTACCGATCTCTGGAGCTTAGTAGGGTCTGACCCTACTAAGCCTAGTGATATCGCTGAGCGACTAAAAATTGAACGAGGAGAGAGAAATAATCCCTTGGTAAAAAATTTGGCCTTTACCTTAATGCCGAATCATATCCACTTAATTCTCCAAGAAATAAAAGAAGGTGGGATATCTAAATACATGCAAAAACTAGGTGGATATTCGACATATTTCAATAAACAATACAGAAGAACAGGCTCTCTTTTCCAATCACGTTTTAAATCCGTTCCAATTAAAGATGACGCTCAACTCAGTAAAGTTTTCGTTTATCTTCATTCTAATCCAGTAGAATTATGGGAATCTGACTGGAAAAATTTTAAGGTCAAAAATAAGAAACAAGCTATTAAAAAATTGGAAGATTATTGGCCATCTAGCTACAACGACTACATTGGAAAACCAAAATTTCCTAGAGTAATAACTCGAAAATTTTTTCTTGATTTTTTTGGCAGCGAGAGAGCTTGCCGACAAGTAGTTGAAGACTGGATTTCTTTTAAAGCTGAGGAGTCAGAAAGCAATCAAGAATCTGCCTAGGAGGGTCTGACCCTCCTAGGCAGGTTAATCTATTTTGAGGGTGCCGCCGTCGATCTTCAGCGTCCCGCCGTCGATTTTGACGGCGTCAACCAGAACTGTATATTCGACCGCCAGCTAAGGACGGAGACCAGGACCGTCCTCCCAGGCTGAAAATTCAACATATGAATTCCAACTGGCCCGGACCCCAAATTTTTGACACCAATTCTGTATAATTAACAGCAAAATTA
>CAYHUF010000033.1:0-7330 GCA_964359775.1 uncultured Candidatus Saccharibacteria bacterium | reverse complement strand
ATCAGCCCCATAAGCGCCTAATTTCTCAATACTCATCAATTGTAAAACTCTAATCTGGTCTTGATAAGGAATCACTGCGGTCAAAGGAGTGTCGAAATTTAAAGCTAGGCCAATCCCCTGCGGAGTTTCGGCATATTTTTTCAAAAGAACATCTAAATCACCAGCCGCTTCCAAATGAATAATCACCCGATCAACAAAAGCCAACCAATCATCAATAATCACTGTCGGATCATCAACCATCAAATGAGCCTCGAGGCGAAGTTTCCCGCCGACCTCCTTTAGGTCGGCGGGATTTTGCCAAGTGTAAGTCGGAGCAAAAATCCCATCGACAATATCCAGCTGAGCCCAATCCACCAAACCTTCCAATTGTTGGAGTTTAGCTTGAACTTCCGAAAAGTTTTGGCCGATGATTGAAGGGATAATTTGAGTCATAATTAAAATTTAGGGAGAGTTTGAAAACCGCCATCGATTTTCTGATTACGACGTTCATGGCGTTCTTCCCGCTGAAAATCTGTTGCCAACCAAATTTTTACCGCTTCTTTTGCTTCGGCAATATCAATAAAGCGAGCTCCGAGCGACAAGATATTGGCATTATTGTGCAGTCGCGACAAACGAATAATTTCCAAGGCTGGAGCGTAATAAACCACCGCTCGGATTTTGGCAAAGCGATTAGCTACTATAGCCTCGCCCTGACCAGACCCACCAATCACAATCCCTCGATGGTTAACTGGGTCGCTCTGAACCTGTTTGGCCACAATGCTGACAAAATCAGGATAATCATCATCAGCATTATAAGTAAAAGCTCCTTCATCACTCACCTCAAAACCAAGCTCCCGTAAATAGGTTTTTAATTGACCTTTCAGTTCAAAGCCGGCATGGTCGGCGCCTAAAAAAATAATCATGATAGTTGTAAAATATTTTTAATTTGTTCGGAAATGTCGCGGGGTGAATAATCAGTTTTCTCCAAAAAAGCTACGGCCCCTTTATCTATCATTTCGTCATACAGTCCCTGGCGTGTCAGATTGGTTAAAATTAAAATTGGAATCCCTTCAGTAATAGGGTCTTTCTTTAATTCAGTAAAAGTGGCAAAACCATCGGTCGGCTTCATCACCAAATCCAAAATAATCAGATCAGGTTTTTCACTTCGAGCTTTAGCTAAGCCAACTTCAGCAGAAGTTTCAATTATCGTCGAAAAACCGTCGGCCTCCAAAGCTTTACTGTAAAGAAACAGCAAGTCTGGCTCATCATCAATTAACAGAATTTTAGCCATTTTATTTTGCTAGTGGTAACTTAATTTTAAAAGTTGTTCCCTGCCCTTCTTGGCTGTGGAAAGAAATTTGCCCGCCTTTGTGAGCCTCGATAATTTCCTTGGTTAAGAAGAGGCCTAGACCAGAACCATCAGCCGAGAGGGCCCCAACATTAGCCCCATGAACAAAGCGGGAAAAAATCCGAGCTTGATCGGCCACCGGAATCCCCAGGCCAGTATCAGTCACTTCAATCACCAACATTTTAGACTCATTGCTCAGATGAATTTCAACCTGACCAATTTTAGTATAACGGATAGCATTATCCACTAAATTGGAAATAGCTTCACTTAAATAGTCGGCAAAAGATTTAATTGTGGTGATTTTGGCCTCATTTTTAATGATAAGTTGCAAACCTTTCGCTCTGGCGACTTCGACAAAATTAGACTTGATTTTTTCAACTACTCCAGCTACATCCAAGACCGACAAATGTTTATCGGCAAAAGAAATCTTTTCGGTATCAAATTCCGAAGCCTGCAAAACATCGCGGATCACTTGACCAAGTTGTTGACTGCGCTTGTAGAGATTGTCGATAAATTGGTTTTTTTCGGCTGGTGGTAATTTATCCACCAAGCCTTCCTTCCAAAAAGACAAAGCGCTCATAATAGCTGAAGACGGACTACGTAATTGATAAGAAGCCATATCGATAAATTCTGAACGTAGGCGTAAGATTTCAGTCATTTTTGTTTGCTGGCGAGCCGACCATTTTAAAAATTGCCAGAAAAGACTCGAGGTAACCAAAACTAAAATTAACAGAATTAAATTGAGCCCTTGATCAAAACTGGTTGGTGAAAAGACCGCTCGAATTAAGGTAGCCAAGACCAAAAACCCAAGCACTAGTCGAGCGAGATTGGAAACTAGTTTAAAACTAAAAAACTTTTTAAGCATTTAAACAATTGAATTAATTTTCAAAACATGACGAACTAAAGTGTGAACATAACCCATTTCATTGTCATACCAAGCTAGGACTTTAACCAAATTACCGTCGGCCACTTTGGTGCAAGATAAGTCGGCCAAGGAAGCATAGGGAGTACCAACAATATCAGCCGAAACTAATTGTTCAGTCGTGACCGAAAAAATTCCCTGCCAGTGAGTATCAGTAGCGGCCTTGGTTAAAATAGCATTCACTTCTTCGACGCTTGTTGCTCGCTTGGCAATAAAAGTGACATCAACAATCGAGCCAGTCAGCACTGGCACTCGCAAAGACAAACCGTCAAATTTACCATCAACCGCCGGCCAAACTTTGGCCACGGTTTGAGCCGCGCCGGTGGTCGAGGGAACAATATTGACTGCTCCGGCCCGCCCGCGACGCCAATCTTTTGCATCCGGAGAATCAACCAATTTTTGAGTGGCCGTATAACCATGAACGGTACTAAGCAAAGCTTTTTCAATCCCAATCGTTTCGTCTAAAATTCTAATCAAAGGAGCCGAAGCATTGGTGGTGCAAGAACCATTGGAGGTAATTATCTGGCTAGCTAAGTCATCATCATTCACCCCCATCAAGATGGTACTGCAAGCGATATCAGCCAGCGGCTCGTCTTTGACCGGCGCCGTGACAACCACTTTTTTGGCCCCGGCATCCAAGTGGGCTTTAGCTTTAACAAAAGTCTCAAACACCCCAGTCGATTCGACTACTACGTCGACCCCGAGTTCTCCCCAGGGTAATTTGGCGGGATCTTTTTCTTGAACAAATTTGATTGGCCGGCCATTGATAATGATTTGACCGGGCGCGGTGTTAATTTCCAATTTCGATTGGCCGTAAGCGCTATCGTATTTCAAGAGATAAGCTAGATTGTCTAAATTACCCAGATCATTGACCGCCACGATTTCCAGACCTTCTTCCAACCAAGCCGTCTTCAAAAAAGCTCGTCCAATGCGTCCTAGACCATTAATAGCGACTTTGGTTTTAGCCATAAGCAAAAAAGGTTAATTTCGTAATTAAGCTTAATTTTACTAGATTAAAGACCTTTAGCCAATGGCTACTGGAACAATCGGGGTCAACTGGGGACAAATCCCCGGGTTCCCGTTCGCCCGCTGGCGAACGGGAACCCGGGGATTAAAAATTTTTAGTCAAAAAAACCTCCCGGGTAAACAAGAAGAGAAACTACAGTCTCTTCTTGCTTACCACTTCGGGAGGATCCAAACGCTGTTCAGCTGGTGGTGTGCTAAGGAGGTCTTTACGCTAACCCAGGCCAGTGGGTTGGCGTGCCAGCGACCAGCGGTTTGGACTCGGGATAAAAGAATAAAACAAGAAAAAAATAATGATCTAACTACTTGAAGCATAGCAGAATAGGTCAATTTTGTCAATTTGCTTTATTGCTAAATTATGCCATAATAACGTTGGTGTCTGGAGGTCTTTAGGAGAGTCGACAGTCGACAGAGGAGGGATCTGTTATGTGGAAGGGATTGGTGGTTTTGTTTGTCTGCTTGATGGTTGGGGGATGTACCACCCTAGACGGTTGCACCGTCCATGGCTACCCCTACTGGACGGGGAGCACTTGGGCCGTTGTCAACCCTTATCGATTCTATTACTACAATGCCGATAAAGTGGTCTGCCATATCCAAGGCCAGTTTGATTTTGTGACTAAGATCCAACCGGCCGAATTCATCCTTCCTTCGAAACCGAACATTCCGGCAGGGTATTACAAGAAGCCGGCCAAGTATTATTTTGTCCGGTAAAAACGAGGGATTTCTTTTTTGAGTTAAAAACTGACTACTTTCCCTTGCCGGCGCGATCGCTAAATAATTTCTTGAGTAATTCCGGATTGGCCGCCCCTTTCCCCTTCTTCATCCCTTGGCCAATCAGAAATTGGAGCGAAGCTTCTTTACCGCCGGCAAATTCAGCAAAGACGGCCGGAAACTCGGTAATGACCGCTTCGACAATAGTCGCCACGGCTGATTCGTCGTGGACTTGGAGCCAGCCTTTAGCTTCGGCAATCACTTTTGGTTCTCCCCCTTCCGAAAGAATTAGCGCCAAAATATCTTTGGCCGCTCGCGAAGAAATGTCTTTAGTGGAAATTAGTTTAATTAAATCGGCGAAGCTAGCCACGGACGGAAAAACTAAATCCGCTTTTAATTTGCGAGTGGCGGCTAAATCAGAAGTCAGGTAATTGGAAGCTAATTGAACTAAGGTTTTGTCATTGCCAAGCGCGAAAGCGATGGCTTCGACATAATCCCCTAATTCACGATCAGCCACATACATTTCCACATCCTCGCTTTTCAAACCAAAATCGCCAGTCAAACGCGCACGCCGAAGCCAGGGTAATTCCGGCAAAGTGGCAGTCAAATCAGCAAACTCCGCTTCTTGACCAAGAAACAATTTTGGCAAATCCGGATCAGGAAAATAGCGATAATCGTGAGAAGATTCTTTTTTGCGCTGGCTGAAAGTTTTCTGTTTGCTTTCATCCCAGCCCCTGGTTTCTTGAACCAAAGCTTCCCCTGCCTCCAAGGCCGCCACTTGGCGCTTAAATTCATAATCAATCGCTCGTTCGACCGAACGAAAAGAGTTGAGATTTTTAACTTCAGTTTTAGTCCCTAATTTGCTTGGATCTTTGGAGACCGAAATATTAGCCTCGACCCGCATTTGACCTTGCTCCATATTAGCTTCGGAGGCGCCGAGATAACGCATCAAGAGTTGCAGTTCTCTGGCAAAATTGGCCGCGGTTTTAGCGTCATGAATGACCGCTTCTGTCACCAATTCCATCAGCGGTAAGGATGAGCGGTTAAAATCAACAAAGCTTTTACCCGTTTTATCATCATGCCAAGACTTAGCGGTGTCTTCTTCCAGATGAACGCGAGTAATCGCCACATCATTTAAAATACCCCCGGCCACCAGTGGATATTCATACTGACTGATTTGATAGCCCTTGGGAATATCCGGATAAAAATAGTTTTTGCGATCAAACTCCGTAAAATCAGCCAGCTTGGCGCCGATCGCTGTTCCCACCCGCAAGACCTGTTTGACCGCTTCTTTATTGATTACCGGCAAGGCGCCCGGTTGAGCGGTACAGACCGGGCAGATATTAATATTCGGCCGTTTCTCATTCGGGTCATTAAGGCAACGGCAAAACATCTTAGTTTTGGTAAAAAGTTCAATATGAACCTCCAAGCCAACAGTCAATTGATACTTAAGATTTTCCATTAGAGTCATTATATACATAATTTGGTCGGCTTTTCTACCGACCAAATTTTCCAGTTCGTCAGTTTTAATCACTAATTAAGAAACGGCCTCGGTCGCCAACTTTTGAAGATAGCCTCTCAGAGAGCTACTATCTGATTGGGTCAAATCAAAAGCGGCGACATAGTCACGCCATTCTTCCGGCACCGTCCCACCAAAAAAATTTTGGCTGACAGTCGAGAGCTCGAAATAAGGACGCTGGAGTTCCAGGTCTTGATAAAAGCGGCTGAAACTGGCTAAACGTTCATCTGAGGCATAAATTAAAGACCTTAAGCCTTCAATCAGTTCCACCTCGGCAGGATTTAGAATTTTTACTTCTCCTCGCTCTAAAGCTTCAAGAAACTGACCTCGTAAAACATCGCGCCGTTCGATTAGACTCTGACGTAAAAGTTGGCTAATGGGGATATTGGTCTGCAGTTCGGACATAAATAAATAATTAAGCTTAATCAATGTACCTGATTTCTTCTTCTAACTCAAGACCGAAACGCGACCGAGTCCGTTGCTTCAATTTCTGAACCAGCTTTTTCAATTGACGAGTCGTTCCAGCGCCGGTATTAAGTAGAAAGTTGGCGTGGAAAGGAGCTACTTGGATTCCTCCAACTGCCAGAGTTTTGACGCCAATATCTTCCAATAAATAACCGGTCGGAATTTTTCCGTTGATGATTTTGTTGGCCGGAATATTTTTTAAAATCCGTTTAGGAATTTTAGTCACCAAGAAATTTTTAAAAAAGGAACCGGCGCTTTTAATTCCCGGTGGGTATTTGCCATTTCGAATCCTGATAATTTTTTTACTTTCAGCCTGCAATAATTTTTTATCACCAGCCGGCAGAACAAAAGTGGCTGATAAGACCAACCAGTTTAGTTTGTGTTTAAGTAAAGAATCACGATAAGTAAAACGCAAGGCTGACTTGGGTACTAGGCAAATTTTCCGACCATCAAAAATTTCCACCGACACTAGATGATCGCTAATGGACTGACCATAGGCGCCGGCGTTGCCAACCAGCGCCCCACCTAAGGTACCGGGAATGCCTGATAATTTTTCTAAACCAGCCAAGTTGTGATTAAAACTGGATTTTAATAAATCCATCAAACTAATACTAGCTTCAGCCACCAGATGATTAGCGGTGACTTGAAGCACTTTGGAAATCGGTCCTTGGTATTCAAATTTAATCACTAGACCAAAAAAGCCTCGATCAGCCACCACCAAATTAGTGCCCGAACCAATTACCAGAGTCTTGAGTTTAAGTTTGGTCGACACCGTCAGGGCGGCTAATAAATCAGCCTTGGTCTTGGCTCGAAAAAAAAAGCGAGCCGGACCTCCCAGACCAAAATTGGTCTCTTTCGCCAGAGGCCAATTTTCCACCAAACCAGGCAAGAACTGGATTAATTTTATTTTTGCCACGATTTAATTAAGAAAAAGCTGGGTGGCCACTAAAAAGCCAAAGCTTAGGAGAACGACCAGCAGAGTGAGAATTTCCTTCAACATAACTCCATCTTAAAGCTCCGCGAGCAAAAAGGCAAAACCCGAACCTGCAACACATTTCCACGGTCGTGGAAATGTGTTGCAGGTTACAAACTGGCTCAAACCCAATACCGGGACCCCGCTTTCGCGGGGCCCCGGTATTGCCGATTCTAACTAATCTCTAAAAGAAATTAATTAGTGGAGATAACTCGAAAGTAGTACTTGGTGTTGGCAGAGAGACCAGAGACGACAACCGAGTGACTAGTCACTAAAGCGGAATCCGCCGTCGTGCTGTTCACGTAGCCATAATTCGGTCCGCCAGTGGCTGGATCAATGGTGCCGGCGTGAGAAGCAGTGTCGTAAATGACCCGACTGGTAGCTGGCAAA
>CAYHUF010000032.1:0-7564 GCA_964359775.1 uncultured Candidatus Saccharibacteria bacterium | reverse complement strand
TTCTTGGAGGCGAAATGTTGGTTGTCTTTGTCAACGACATCAAGGTCCGAACCAGAAATTGTGATACTGGTCACTTCCCCCGCCGTCACTTTTTGAATCAGTTCAGATAGAGTTAAAGTGGTGATTTTTTTGGCTTCGTTTTGATAGGCGCCATAAGCGGTTACCAGGATCAAAATCACTAAAACGGCCAGGATGATTTGGCTGGAAAATTGGCGTAAAATCACTAATTTACTGTCTAATTTGGGTTTTTTGGCCATATGAGGTGGTCTGATTATAACCTAAAAATGGGAAAGGGAAAGGCCGTCGCACGCGACGGCCCGAATAGTAAGGATGATGAGGCTAAACCCCATTTGACTCGTAAGCCACTGCCAGGAGAACCTTGGGTAAGTGAATCTCCCCTTCTCCCTTAATCACCCGCCAATGAGGTTCATGGCATTGAAGGCCCTCAACATCAAAAAAGGTCACACCCAGAACAGTAAAGGGACCATCACCGAAACGCTCCCTTAGGGCTTCGACACGAGCTTGGGTAGATGGGTCCGACGATGGGTTAATCAGAAGGCTGGACGACCACGCCGAATTTCTTCAGAAGACATTGATTTAACCCTCCTCTGGGTTGCCCTTCTTTTAGTTTGCGGACTAGGTTCTAGTCTCATCTTGGCGTTTCCAAGAAAAAAGTCAATCCGGTAGTAGATATTGCCATCCCTGCTTAAGCAGGAGTCCTGCGGACAATGGCAATATTCACTACCGGGTCGGCCAGCTTATATTTTCGCCTTAAAATATTCAGTCAAATCAGCAATGGCCAAGCGTTGCTGCTCCCCCGTGTCCCGATCACGAACGGTCACAGTCTCATTATCCAAAGTATCAAAATCAATCGTCACACACCAGGGCGTGCCGATTTCATCCTGGCGGCGATAGCGTTTGCCGATGTTGCCATTATCATCAAATTCCACGACCCCAAAGTCTTTTTTCAGAGCCAAGTAAACCTCTCGAGCTTTCGCCACCAAATCCGGTTTATTCTTTAAGAGCGGAAACACCGCCAGTTTAATCGGGGCCAGCTTGGGATGAAGCTTGAGGAAGGTCCGGACTTCCCCGTCCTTTTCATCTTCAGTGTAGGCATTATCAATAAACATCAAAAAGAGTCGGGCCAAGCCCACCGAAGTTTCTAAAATATGGGGCACAAAATGTTCTTTGGTTTCCTCGTCAAAATAATCAAGAGTCTGGCCGGAATATTTAGCATGTTGAGACAGGTCCCAATCCCCCCGGGCGTGGATCCCCTCAACCTCTTTAAAGCCACCCAGTGAAGCAAAATCAAATTCGATATCGTAGGCCTCGGAAGCGTAGTGAGCTAATTTTTCGTGCTGGTACCAACGGATTTTCTCCAGTGGAATTCCATACTTGAGAAACCAAGCCCAGCGAGTGTCTTTCCAGCCATCATAGAGTTCTTTGGTCGTGCCTGGTTTGTGAAAATACTGCATTTCCATCTGCTCAAATTCTCGAGTCCGGAAAATAAACTGGCGGGCGGCAATTTCATTGCGGAAAGCCTTGCCAATTTGAGCAATCCCAAACGGCAATTTCGGATGGAGCGAATCGAGAGTATTTTTGTATTCCAAATAAATACCTCCACAAGTTTCCGGTCGCAGGTAAACGACATTTTCTTCTGTCAGCTCATCAGTGACCGAACCTAGATTGGACTTGACCATTAGAGAGAAAACTTTGGCTGAAGTTAAATCGGCCGAACCGCAATTGGCGCATTTAAGTTTTTTCTCGGCTCGCAATTTGTCCAGTTCGCCATTGATAAATTCAATCGTGGCTTTGTCAGCCGAGACACCAAAACTCTCCAGGAGATGATCGGCTCGAAACCGAGCTTTGCAATTGCGACAATCGACTTGAGGATCATTAAAACCGGCCACGTGACCGGAAGCCACCCAAGTTTGGGGATGCATAAAAATAGCGCTATCCAGGGCCACGACATCTTCCCGGTCAAAAATCATACTATCCATCCAAGCTTTTTTGATATTCTCCTTCAAGAGATAACCGTAGTGACCATAATCATAGACCCCGGCAAAACCACCATAAATTTCAGAGGAAGAAAAAACAAAACCGCGTCGTTTGCACAGCGAGACAATTTTTTCCAAAGCATCGTTAGATTTTTCGGCCATTAAGAGGAATATAGCATAAAAAGTCAGGCGGTAAAACTGCCAGCCAGAGAAATAGGTTAAGTTGGATTAATTTAAAATTTGGTATAATCAAAAGAAATGAACTTAAAAACCCTCATAAAATTAGCTGGATTGTTGGTTCTGGCCGCGGCCCCGCTCGGGAGCGGGGCCGCGGGTTATGACTATTCCCATATTATCAAAAGTGATGATGCCAAAGTGCTAATCCAAACCGGCGCTCTAGAAACTAAAAATAACTGGCTTTGCCAAACGGAGAGCCTAGCCTGTCAAAATCTCAACATCGCTACCGTCACACCCGAGACCTTAGGTTTTACCACCAAAAAAATCACTGACAATCCTCTCTTCATCAACCTGCGGAATAGTTTTCCAGAAATTTGGAATGCTTCTCGCTTAATCTTTTCACCCGACAGTCGTTACTTATCTTATTATCTAACCGCTAAAATCACTAAGGAAAAAATTCGCCAACATGTTTTGCTGGATTTAAAAAATCCCGACCGACCCAAGCGCTTCAGCCAAACCAGTTCGGTGCCCAATTGGGACCTATTAACTGAAGAAAACCGTCTCTTCGCTTATTCCCCCAGCTCCAAGTTCCTCTTTTATCTCGACGACCGTGAAGGCTGGCCGACTTTATACCGAGTCAAATTGCCAATTGAAACCGGTACCAAATTAAGCGCTCAACGTTTAATCTCCAAAAATTACTCCGTGGCTGATTTTTTGGTCTGGGATGACCAAATCATTTATTTTGTGGCTAATCGTGAAAGTCCCCTGGTCTGGAATCTCTATCATTACAATTGGACGACCGGGGCGCTTAAAAAAGTGGCTAGCGATGTTTCCAGTGGCGATTATCTGACTCGTTCCGGAAATTATCTCCTATTCGCTGAATTAAAAAATAATCGCCAAATCATCCGGCGTTACAACTCTCAATCAAATCAAGTGGCTGATTTTAATTTGCTTCAAGCTGTTCGATCAGAGACAACTCTTTTGCGTTCACCTTTAAAAATTGCCGGGCAAGAAGCTGTCATTTGGCGAACCACGACTAGTCCTAAAACTGGTCGGCCATTAGTAGTCTGGCTTCATGGTGGACCTTATCGCCAAATCGCCCTCGATTATTCTCCTCTGGCTTCCTATGCCGCCTACGACTGGCTATTGGAAGAACTGGCTGGTTCAGGTGCGGTCGTCGCCAAAATTGACTACCCAGGCTCCTACGGCTATGGCCGACATTATGCCGGGACGATTATTAAAGCAGTCGGCCAAATTGATGTCAACAAAGTTTTAACGGCCGTCACTGAATTGAGGCAGACTTACAAACCGAGCGCCGTCTATCTGATTGGCAATAGTTATGGTGGCTACTTGGCCCTGCGCACCTTGGGCACCAAGCCGACCAGTTTTGCTGGGGCCGTGTCGGTGGCTGGTGTCACTAATTGGTCCGATCTACTCAATCATTATCAAAACTCTATTTTCAACACTTATTTCGACGGCCTCCCCAATTCTAAAAACAAAAAATTATTTACTCAAGCCGCGATCGAAACACGTTTAGCTAAAATTACCACTCAAAAAATCCTTCTCTTTGCCGGTGATGCCGACAAGACCATCCCCTCCAGTCAAAGCACTTGGCTTTACGAGCAACTAAATCAAACCGGCAAGAATATTAAACTGACCATCTTGCCCGGTGAAGATCATGTCTTGTCCCAAAGCAGTGATTTGGTTAATATTTGTCGGCAGGTGGCTGAGCTGATTGGCAAAGCTAATCAGGCCAAATGCCAATGGTAATCAAATTCAGTCAACAAAAAACTCCCCGCCGGCCTGCAGGCCGACGGGGAGTTTTTAATTTATATTAAGCTTGAGCCTTAGTAATCAGCTTAGCAAAAGTATCTGGCGCGGCTTGAGCGATTTCAGACAAAACTTTGCGGTTTAAGGCGATGTTCTGTTTCTTGAGCCCACCCATCAATTTGCTGTAAGACAGACCATTAGCAGTGGAGCCAGCGGAGATTTGAGTCTGCCACAAGCGGCGGAAATCGCCTTTCTTATTGCGACGGTCATTGAAAGCGTGGACACCAGCTTTGACTATGGCCACCTTGGCCTCGCGTTCCTTGG
This sequence comes from uncultured Candidatus Saccharibacteria bacterium, assembly GCA_964359775.1. Taxonomy (GTDB): domain Bacteria; phylum Patescibacteriota; class Minisyncoccia; order Phycocordibacterales; family XYD1-FULL-46-19; genus 21-14-all-37-9. Next base: position 3,296 of record CAYHUF010000032.1, on the reverse strand, counting down.
TGCTACGGCCAAAGCGATAGCCTTTGACCTGCTTCAAGACATTACGACGGCGTTTTAATGAAATTGTTCCTCGTTTAACTCGGGGCATAAGATTAAATTAGTGAGGCAAGAATTTGCTCCGGTCTTTGTTTTTCATCACAAAAAGCACCGTTCGACGGCCAGACATTTGGCTTTTACTGGAAGCTTTAGCGTTGAAGTGATTTTTACCGGGTTTGCGGGCAATAAGCTTGCCGTTTTTGGTAATTCGCAACCGCTTAGTGTACGACTTGTTGGTTTTCATAAGCTTTCTAACTATACACGAAAAAACTGGGATGTCCAGCTTAAAATAGGCCAGCTTTAGGCCTTGTCTGGCTCTCCCTCAGCTTTTTTGGCCCGGTCACGTTCAATGACCACAGTCAGCCCTTTTGGGCTCTTTTGGGGCGGTTCAGCAACCTTGTAGTTCTCGCTGACCAGCCGAAGCATGCGGTCCAGGCGCTCCTGGAGAAAGCGTGGATCGAGGTATTTGGAGCGACCAGGGAGGAAGAGGTTAATCTTGACCCGATGGCCGTCCTTGAGGAATTCAGAGGCCTTTTTGGCCTTCATTTCCAGGTCATGGTCCCCGGTCCCAATCTTGACCTGGAGGGCCTTGGTTTCGGTCACATGGGTCTTGGAGCGGGCTTCCCGGGCCTTGCGATCCTGGATGTACTGCCATTTGCCGTATTCCATGATTTTGGCCACTGGAGGGACCGCTTCGGGTGAGATCTCAATCAAATCCAAGCCCCGATCTTCGGCAATATCCAAAGCCTGGTTCAAAGTCAAAACGCCCAAGTTGCCGTCCTCATCATCGATGACGCGGAGCTCTTGAGCCCTAATTTCTTGATTGATACGGACGCGGTGTTTCAAATAAGTAGAACCAAATTTTCCTGATTATAGAGGCAAAAAGTCGGAAAGTCAACGATATGTGGTGGAAGTGGGCGGAATCGAACCGCCGTCCAAACAAGTCTCCAATGAACATCTATAGGTTTAGGACGCTTAATTGGTTTAAAATTCCTAGATCTAAAGCGACCGAAAAACTAGGAATTCGAGCTTCTATGTTTAGGCGCCACCAGCGAAGCAAGTGGTTTTGCCGATCTCGACCGCGAAAGCACTTAACTCGATTCGTCGAGAAAAAATCGAATTAAATGTAGCTTAAGCTAAAGCGAAAGCTGAAGTAAAGTAAGGACTTACGATACTCTTGCCGTTTGTATTGGCATTTGCGTTGTTCTAACATATTTTACGAGACAGTTAGAATCCTCGACCTACATCCAAGGGAAAGGTTATTTGTCTAAACCGATCACTCCCCCTAAAACTTTTTTCTTAAAGAAAAAAGTTCGGGCGACCAATTTCTTTAAAGAAATTGGTTTAGCCTTAAAACTAACAGGCCTTATTTTTTAAAAAATTATCCAAGGCCTTTTTCTTTAATTTAGCTCCCCATAAACTCTTTAAGAATCTTTCCCTGTTGAAAGCCTTAGCTTTCTCGAGAAATTTCTCAGAGTAAATTAAAGAAAAAGGCCGACGATTTTTTATTGCTTCAACCTGTCCTGTATTGTGACGGACCAGCCGTTTCCCAATATCAGTAGTACAACCTACGTATAATTTTTTATCCTTGTGACTATAAAGGATATATACGGTATACATACCTTCATCTTTTCAAAGTGCGCCCCAATTCTCGCTCCAAATCGTGTTTTTTGATATCCTCACGCTTATCATATTTCTTCTTCCCACGGGCTAAAGCGATTTTGAGCTTCAATTGATTTCCTTTATTATACACCGAAACAGGGATAATTGTCAAGCCTTTCTGCTCCCCCCGGCTGGCCAATTCCTCGATCTCCTTCTTGGTCATCAGTAGTCGGCGGGAGCGAGTCGGGTCGTAATCAGCCGGGGTATTGCTTGGCTGGTATGGTGGAATGGTCGCACCCACCAAAAAGGCTTCACCGCCCCGAATAATGGCCCGGGAACCATCAAGGGAACCCTGGCCTTTTTTTAGCGATTTCACCTCCAAGCCAATCAACTCTAAGCCGGCCTCGTAGGTCTCGAGGATCTCGTAATTTAAATGAAATTTTTTGTTCTCGACTAAGGACATTTCATTAATATATCACAGTCAAAAAGAAAGTCTGTCTGTTGATCCTTTTGAGACACTTTTTACCTAACCTTCCGGGCTTTGACCATCTCAATCAACTTGGCCACCAGTTTTTTCGGATCGGAGTCAAAAACCACCATTTCGTTGGGCCGATGAGCGTTCTCCAAAATTTCTTTAATAATATCGTCGGTCAACCAATCCCCTTCCAAGACCCCCAGTGGTTTATGATCTTCAAAAGCGACGGTAAATTCATGAAAAGTGCCAATCCGGCCCGGGCCAATCACAATCGCATCGCTGGTTCGAGTCAACAAAATATCTCGACCCGGATAACCCTGACCAGTGTAAATAATCACGTCCATATATTCAATCGGCAACTCCCAATCTTTGACATGTTTCTCTTCAGTCTCGGCCGGCGACAAACCAATCGAAAAACCACCGGCCTCTTTGGCCCCTTTGGCCGCCCAGAGTGGAAAACCGGTAGTCGCTCCGGTCACAATCACCGCCCCTTGGCGAGCAATTTCCGCCCCGACTTCTTTGCCAATCTCTAAAATATTCTCATTGAAGCTGGAAGTGTCGGCGGTTCCGGAAACACAAATTTTTACTTTTAAATGCTGGTCGCGGGCTTCATTAACTAATGGTTCCATATTTTTTAATTTAATAACTATATTTTAATTTCAATTGTCTCCCCGGCCTTGGGCACGACAGCATCAAGTCCAAGGTAATCTCGAATGCGTTGAGTGAGAAACAACGAAGCCTTTGGTTCCCCCATACAGACAAAGATTTTCTTAACAGTATCGGCGGTCCCTTTCACAAATTCCAATAAATGATCGGAATCTTTGTGAGCCGAATAACCGTGGATATTTTCCATTCGAGCTCGAACTGGCACTTCTTCGCCCATGATTTTGACCGGGTTGGCACCATCTTGAATAATCCGGCCCAAAGTCCCAATCCCCTGATACCCAGCCAACAATAAAGTACTCTTGGGATCTGGCAAGTAATGTTTTTCATGATGAATAATTCGCCCGCCATTGGACATTCCCGAACCGGCAATAATTATTTTTCGCGGAGCGGTTTCAAAAATAGCTTTAGACTCGGGGGTAGTCAGGGTGATATGTAATTGAGCAAAGCGAAACAAGCCATCACCAGCTAAACGAATCTTAGTGGCTTCCTTGTTGAAATATTCCGGGTAATCTTTATA
>CAYHUF010000031.1:0-7602 GCA_964359775.1 uncultured Candidatus Saccharibacteria bacterium | reverse complement strand
GTCGACGAAGAAACTAATTGACTATTTTGGTAAAGATAGAGAGTCATTTTTCCCAAATCAGCCACAATGGTTTTACCGGGACCAAGAGCGGACGGTTTGGCCGAATCGAAGATTTGCCAAGCCGATGGATCAAGAGAATTAGTCTTGGCACCAGTTAAAGAAGCATAGGACCATTGCTGACTACTAGCTAAAGCCTGAAAAACCAGCTGACTGCCGGTAGCAACACTCCAAAAAGTCCCTGCCCCAAATACCACTGCCAAGAAAACCCAGAAACTGTAATAAAAAGTTCGGCGCATAGTTCTAATTTACATTGATTCGGCCCGTGGCGCCAGTCCGGCCGGATTGGCTGGATCAAGCTCAAAAGAGACTTTCATTCCTCGACTGAGACCGCCGGAAATTAAGAGATCAGCAATAGCCTGCTCCACATTGTCTTGGATATAACGTTGCATTGGTCTGGCGCCAAAAACCTTATTGGCACCATTCTTAGCCACGGCTGACACTAAGAGGTCAGAAATCTCTAAAACAAGACCTTGAGGCTCCAGCCGAGTCGCCAATTTTTTCAACATCAAACGAGCAATCTGCAATAAATCAGCTTCTTCCAGAGGTTGGTAAACGACCACGGCGTCAAAGCGGTTTAATAATTCCGGCTTGAAAATTCCTTGGGCTACAATGGCGTCAATCAAGTCGGTGGCCACCGGTTTTTTACCTTCAGAAACTAGTTGCCAAATTAGATCCGAACCGGCATTGGAAGTAGCAATAAAAATGATATTTTTGGCGGTCACTTTTTTGCCGGCGGCATCAGCAAAAACCCCTTCGTCTAAAACTGGCAAGAAAAGATTAAGAACTTCCGGACTGGTTTTTTCAAATTCATCCAGCAACAAAACCCCATAAGGATGCTCCCGAATTAAATTGGACAAGAGGCCAGGCTGACCACTGGCATAAGAACCGATCAAACGCGAAATTGAGTCTGGCCCTTGAAATTCAGACATATCATGTCGGCGCATTTCTTCAGCTTGACCTAAAAAGTGGGCGGCTAGAGCTTTGGCTGTTTCAGTTTTGCCGACCCCAGTTGGACCCAAAAAGAGGAAGGAACCAATGGGGCGATTAGGATTGCGGATCCCGGCTCGAGCCCGCCGAATAGCGCTGGCCACAGCCCGGACCGCTTCTGTTTGACCAACTACACGACTAGCGAGAGTCGTTTCTAATTGTGACAATTTAGTCTTGTCATCGGCACTCATAGTCCCAACCGGAATATTAGTTTTGGATTGGATGAAAGCTAAAACTTCAGCCCGACCGATAGTGAAAAGTTGGCTTTGCTGGGCCCAAGGCGCAATTTCTAAAAGTAAATCAACAGCTTTGTCCGAACTAGCACTGTCTGGGAAATAATATTCAGCACTCCGGGCAATTTCAATAATCGCTTGATAAGTAAAAAACAACCGATATTGGTTTTCGATTTGGGACACCTGACGTAAAAGCAATTCCGCCAGCTCAGCCGAACTTAAAGCTTCAACGCTAATTTTTTCAAATCGCGACAAGAGACCAACTTGAGATTCGATTTGTTCGTGAAAATGGTCTAAATCAGCCAAACCGATAATCTGTAATTCTGGCGCAGTCAAAAACGGATCAATTAAAAGAGCTAGATTGGAACCTAGAAGCTTGGCTGAAGCGAGCAGGTTAGGTAAATCGTCGATGATTAAAATAATATTACCGGCTCGAGCAGCTTCACTAAAAATCTTCAAGATCCCCTGCTCAAAAGCGTTTTTATCTTTAAAGGCGGAAATAAATTTGGCACTTTCCAACAGGATGGGCCGGCGCGCCCGCAAAGGTCCCAGAGTTTCGCCTAAATAAATCGCTCTTGCCAGATGATAAACCAAATCTAGCTTGTCCGGACCGGGCGCGCCGATCACCAAAGCATTATCTTCCCGAGACCGAGAGAGAACATTCTCCAATTGATGAAGCTCTTTCTCTCGAGAATGATCGGACTGACGCAAAGACATAACGGTCGAATCTTGCAATAAATCCCGACTCCACAGATCCAGATTATAAGTACCACCATAAACCCAATCCTGACCAAGCCCAGGTTGGCGAAGCAAGTTGGCCGGCAACCACCAGCGCCGCGCCAGTTCAACATTTTCCAAACGCAAAACCACCCAAGCCACCGACCCCAACCAATCAGCACCCTCCAAACCATTGCTTAATAACCAAGTTTTAAATTCCGGAGAAGAATTTAAAAAATGCTCCGCCAAATCCGACATTTTAATTACCGGACCAGATGAAGGAACAGGCAGAGACAGGACTCGAGTATAAGGTGTGGCCAAAAAATCCTGCCAAGCCTCTGGACTCAATCCTAGGCGTCGAATGATTTCTTGACCTAATTTAGCCCGACCAAAAGCGGCTAATAGATCACCATCTTTTAATTGAAATAAAATCCGACCAACGGAAAAAGTGTAAAGGTCGGCGGTCCGATAACGATTTTGGACCACTAATTCAAAATAATAACGAGCCGAGAAATAAAGTTCTAATAAGTAGATCGTGCCAAAAAAACTGAGAGCGATAAATAATAAACCTAGAACTTTATTCTTGAGTACAAAAAGCAGTGTTAAGCCAGCCGGCCAGACTGGCCAATAGATAGACAGTAAGTAAGCGCCGAAAATAAAACCCAAAATAAAAATTAACCAGCGAAACAGGCGCAATAACCAAAGTCGGAGCTGTTCACTGATTAGATTTTCCAATAACAAAACCGGATAAAGCCGACTATGGCGAATTTGATTTTTTAATTCTGTCATCGCGATAAGAAAATTAAACCCACTCCAACTAAAAAGACAACGATAATCCCTAAAGGCAGGACTAGCCAAGCCAAGAAAGCCAGCGGAAGAAACAGGGTTAGCAAAATTAAGGTCGATAAAGCGATGACGATAATAAGAGTTCGAATCAAGAAGCCAACCAGCCTCATCAAAATATTAACAGTCAAGGCCTCGGCCCATTGACCGGCATTAAAAAGCCCACCCTGATAATCCTCATTTAGCCGACGCCAAGGTGAGATCCAAGTTCGAAACATCAGAGGTAAAGAAAAGAAATTTAGAACAAAACGGAAAAAATTTCGATACAAAGCCAAAAGCGAGCCCAGGGCTTCCCCGTAATGCCATAAAAAATAATTAAGTAAGATTATGCCTAAACGCATAAGTGATTATATTATAGCAGATTCTCAGTTGATGTTGATCTAAATTTATAAAAAACTTTAGAACTAAAGCGTAAATCAAGATAGTCTAAATTTTGGCCAGCCTGCCAAGTCTGTCTAAAACTGACGGCCTGCAAAACAGCTTTAAGATTGGCTAAAACTAAATCACTCTTGGTTTGCTCATTAATTAAAAGTTTCCAAGTTTGTCGTCCTTGTTCAAAAATCAAAGCCAGGTCGCCATCGGTTTCGGCCTCAATTCGAACTAAAGAGCTGGAACTCAGGGTTTGTAATAAAACACCCACTTGATTGGTAAAATTCAAAAACTGGGGCAGATCTAATTCGGGCCGGGGTTGAGAAAATAAAGTTGGTGTACCGGTAGCTTGATAAAATTCCGGAAAAACACCGGTGGAAAAAGTGGGGGCAGGTGAAAAAGCCGTCCCAGTTTGATCAAGAAAGAAACATTGTTTAGTTTCGTTGGCATTTCCACACCACAGAGCCAGCGGTTTTCGTTCTTGGATATTTAATTCCAGAGTCCGACCAAACAAAGACAATTCCAAGTCCCCGGCTCGAGGTGAAGCTTGATGAACAGCTTGGGACAGCAAAGAACGCGGGTAAAACAAAAGACTGCGCCGAGGAATTAAACAAGGACAATCAGTGTTTAAGACCAGATTAACCGCTTCAGTAATTTTTTCTTGTTCATAAGGCGAAGCGCCACTGATGACAACTTTATTAATCAAAAAACCAGGAGAACGCAATAAAAAAATGATATCGACACTGATAATTACCAAGAAAATCAAAGTCAAAATCAAAAAGGTCGTCAAACGTCGCCGTTCGCGTTTTTTACCTGCCGCTAAAATTTCTTTTTTAGACGAGGCCATATGATTTCCTTCGTTGTCATCTTTTTAGAGCTCTGAAAAGTCTGAAATCCGGCATCCGCCAGCCGGCGGATGCCGGACCGACTCGTCAGCCTAGCGGATCACCTCTTTGCCACCCAAGTAGGGTCGGAGAACTTCAGGGATAATAACGGTGCCATCGGCTTGTTGATAATTTTCCAACAAAGGAACAAGAATTCGGGGAGAGGCCACCATGGTGCCGTTGAGCGAGTGGGCCAAGCGAGTTTTACCTTCAGCGTCTCTGTATTTTAAATTAAGGCGACGAGTTTGAAAATCATGGAAATAAGAAATGGAATGGGTTTCCCGATATTTATTTTCCGCCGGCACCCAAGCTTCGATATCATATTTTTTGACCTGGCCCAGGCCGAGGTCTCCGGTACAATTGACTACCACCCGATACGGAATTTTTAAGTTCTGCATCAACTTCTCGGCGTTGGCTAAGAGAGCTTCGTGAGCTTGAACGCTCGCCGAGTGATTGCCTTCACAAATTACCACCTGTTCCACTTTATAAAATTCATGAAGTCGAATCAGACCACGAGTATCTTTACCATGAGAACCCGCTTCTCGCCGAAAGCAAGGCGAAAAAGAAGCGTATTTGAGTGGCAGGTGTTCGAGCGGAAAAACTTCGTCCATAAAATAACCCATAGTGGCCACTTCAGCCGTCCCGGCCAAATAATCTCCGTCTTGAGTTTTGTAGAGATCTTCTTCACCTTGGGGTAAATAACCGGTGCCGAAAAAAGCGTCCGGACGGACCAAGGAAGGCACCAGGGCTGGAATAAAACCGTCTTCGCGTAATAAATCAAAAGCATATTGCCACAAAGCAAAAGATAATTGGAGACCTTCATTTTTTAAAAAATATCCCCGAAAACCAGCCACCTTAGTCCCCCGTTCAAAATCAACCATCTTCAGATTCTGCATCAATTCAATATGAGTTTTGGGGATAAAGGCGAATTGCGGACGTTCCCCTGCGGTTTTAATTTCTAAATTTTCAGAATCATCATTGCCTTCCGGAACGGAAGCATCAGGAATATTGGGCACCTGGACCATCAGGGCCTGCCAACTTTTAATTAAATCTTTGAGCTTGGTTTCTTTAACCTGGAGTTCATCTTTCAAAATCCGCATTTCGGCAATCTTAGCCTCGCGGTCCGGACCGCCAGTGGCAATCTCGTCAGACATTTTGTTTTGCCGGGCTCGATCGGTTTCCACCTCGGTCAAGAGTTTGACCCGTTCTTCATCGAGAGCCAAAAGGTCTGCCACTTTGAAATCGATCCGCTTTTTGCGAGCGGCTTCGGCCACCAAGTCTTTGTTTTCCCGGATAAACTTGATATCTAGCATTAAAACATCATAGCAAGTCGGGTAAAAATTGCCAAACAAAAAGCCCATCGCCGGCGTCACCAAGGGTAGACGACTGACAGCGATGGGCTTTCCTCCGGTGAGGACCGGAAGAGAAACTAGTCAAAACCGTTGGCGGGGTCTTGCATAGAAGCAGGGGCGGCGGTCGAAAGAAGAACCCCGTCGGCAACACCAAAAAATGGTGGCGTCATAACACTATTCGTATTCATTACGATTTCTCCTGTTCTGCGCCAGATTGCTCTGGCCCAATTAGGGGTTCACCACAACCAGGGCAAGATCCGGTCTTACCCGCCGAAATAAAAGCCCGGCCGATCATGCAACACATATTCCTCCCTCCTCTAACAAAAACCTACTCTTCTTTCATTGTAGCACAGTTATCAAAAATAAGCAAGTCAGAAAGAGGTGTGCTATAATATTTCCAATGAATTATCCACTTTTGGAATTAGCAAAAACTAAACTGCCACTTCCCTTGCGCGAGATCCCGGAAGTGCCTCGAAAGCTTTTTTACCGGGGGCAAATTTTTGGACCGACTGAGAATTATTTAACCGTCGTCGGTTCACGGCGGATGAGTCATTACGGTCGTCAGGCGTGCGAGAAATTGATTGCCGGTCTGCGCGGTTATCCGATCACTATTGTTTCGGGTCTGGCCCTCGGTATCGACACGATTGCCCACCAAAGCGCCTTGACTAATGGTTTGAGGACAATCGCTTTCCCCGGCTCCGGTCTGGATGACTCAGTTCTTTATCCGCGTTCCAATTTAAGTCTGGCTGAAGAAATTTTGGCGGCCGGCGGTTTATTAGTATCGGAATTGCCACCAAAAGAACGCGCGGCACCTTATACTTTTCCCCGCCGCAATCGGCTCATGGCTGGCTTGAGTAAGGCCACCCTAATCATTGAGGCCAGCCAAAAATCCGGTACCCTGATCACCGCTCGCTTGGCTCTAGATTATAACCGTGAAGTTTTGGCAGTGCCAGGAGCGATCACCTGGCCGACTTCTTTCGGTCCCAATAATTTAATCAAAGATGGAGCCACACCGATTACCGACTCGGTGGATATTCTCCGGGTTTTCGGATTCGAACCCGAAAACCCGGGAGCCCAACTGAAATTAATCCCGGATGATTTGTCGGACGATGAAGCTAAAATTTTTAACTTAATCAAAAACGGAGCGGAGAGTCTTGATCAATTAATGATTGAGTCTAGCTTATCCGCTCCAGCTGTGAATACTGCCTTGATGTTGCTAGAGTTGAAGGGTTTAATTAAAAATTCCGGTGGAGAAATTGGGCCCAGCCTAGCTTGATATAAATTAGATAAAGATGTATGTTTTAAGAGGCGTCAGGAAGTCTAAGTTCTAGTATTTTAGCCTCCAGAGGTCGCGTACCAACGCCCCTCCCGCAACTAAAATACTGGGCCCACCTTAGACAACCTGACGTTTTTTTTTACATAGGACTTACATAGGACCACCCTATGTAAATAGAGTAATTTGACTTTTTTGGTCTAAGGGTGTATTATAACAAGCAGACATTATTGGCAGAAAACCCCCTCAATCCGAACACCCCCTAGCTAGTAATTCGTTCCTCATCATACCACCTCGACGTGGTTTTTTTGTAGTCAATTTTTTCAATTCCCGCTCCCAAGCTTCTCGCGGAGTCAGGTAGTCCAGACATTTCATAAATTTGTGGCGGAGAATCTGTTCCACCATTTGAAAATGAGTCAGGCTAAATTTGGACAGATCGGAGCGTTTGGGTACGTAGCGCCTAATGGCTTTGTTCCGGTTCTCCACCGTGCCTTTTTCATGCGGTGATTGGGGATGACAGAAGAAAACGGCCGCCTCAATGAGCTCCGACAGCTCCCGATGTTTCTGAAACGACAGATCGTTGTCGATGGTTAAACTCTCGATGGGGCTGTCTCCCAGCATTTTCCTGATCGCTCCGTTCACATTTTCAGTTGTTCGGTCTTCCAGATATTTCAAGAAAGGATATCGAGTCTTTCTTTCCACTAAAACTAGTAGCGAGCCACGGCCGTCTCTGCCTGACTCAATGAAATCACCTTCATAGTGGCCGAATTCTCGTCTGGAATCGACCTGTTGGGGCCGTTCATCAATCATGGTTCGGCCGTCGATTCCAACCGGTTTCTTGTATTTGGGCCCACCCCTCTTTTTAACAGCCTTGGCATACAAAT
>CAYHUF010000030.1:0-7653 GCA_964359775.1 uncultured Candidatus Saccharibacteria bacterium | reverse complement strand
AATTCATCCCTACAAGATAGGTGAACTCTTAAATCATTACCTACGTATGTTACATAAAAAGCATCTGCGTTTTCGCATCCTAATGATCGGCATATTGAATTTGCTTAGGTAATTCTTTCCAGGCAGGAAAATTCTTCTAACTCTAATCAAGGTCCAGTTGACGCCACCCCAATTATTCCAAGTCAGCCAATTAGTCCGGTGTCAGCTGTTAATAATCTCCCGATCGAACCGGTGACTAAAACTGAGCCCGTTGTTTCATCTGTCGGAGTCACTCCTCAGACCGAACCGGTTTTGAGTGAAGTCGCTCCTGTTACCTCAAGCATTCCACCGGTACCTAGTGAATCGGAAGTCGATGAAAAAATTCGTTTAGCTAAATTGGCGATGGAGGGTCCGGAACGCACGGCCCGTCGCGAACAGCATGAAAAAGAAAGTACAGTCAAAACTCGTCAAACTGAAATTAAAATTGAATTAGATAACTTGGCCCAACAAAAAGAAGAATTGGAATTGGCCTGGATCCAACTAGATGCCAATCGAACAGCAGTCAAAAATTTAATCAATCCGATTTTAGAAAAAGAAAATCAACAAGAGCAGACCGAGACGGCTTTGGAAGAACAAGAAAAATCCACTGTTACCGCTCGCGATAAAGAAGCGATCGAAAAGAAACGCCAGGTCGCGGAATTGGCTCGTCAGGCGATTGAAAAAGAGAAATGGATTTACCAAGATCGCTTGTTTAAAATTGAAGATCAAATCAAAGACAACACCAACGCTTACCAAAAATTACTTGATGCTGAAGAAAAATTTCTAAAAGAGTCTGAGCGGTTGAGCCAAGAACTTATCTAAAATTTTTATGGATGATACTCAAGATTTAGAAACCAAGCGCGCTGCCGCCCGGAAAGCGATGGGGGGCGAAGCTTACGAAACTAAACTGGAAACCAAAGCCGTTGATTTGCAAAAGAAACGTCGTGAAGCGATGGTGGTGATGGAAAGTCCGGACCAACGAGCTCGGCGTGAAGCCCAAGAAAAATCTATCCTTGATCGCGAGGCGGCTAAAAAACAATTGGCGCTTGATTTAGAACGAGAAAAAGAAACTTTGGCTAAACGGCGAGCTGATGAAGCGGTGGAAAAACAGGCCAAGGAAGAAGAGCGTCAGAACTTGGAAAAAACTCGCCAAGCCGAATTTGAATCAAAACAAAATTTGATCGAACGTTTACGTCAAGACAGCGACCAAAAATTGGCACCACTACGTACTTTGAAAACTGATTTGGCCCAAAATGTAAAAACTGAAAATTTGTCAGCGACCAAAATTGCCTTAATGGAAAATGAACGTCGTTTGGAGACCGGCGCTTTTGTGGCTGAAGTCGGATCGACCCCGCGCCGTTTTAGTGGTTGGATTATTGGGGCTATTATTTGTGGCCTTAGTTTGGGTACGATTGGTTTTGTTATTTATAAAAATCAAAGTGCCGGACCCGTGGTCCTAACTCTGGCGGTCAACTCATTAATTTTTGCCGATGAAAATCAAGCTTTGGCTGTTGACAATAAAGGAGCGTTGGAAATTATCAACACCGTCAGTCAATTACGAAAATTAAATGGACCGAGAGACTCCGTTTTAAATATTTATCCAACTAAAAATTTAAGTGCCGATCCTAAAAAACCAAATATCAGTGCTGTCGGTTTAGCTGAATTTTTAAACGCTAGTCAGATTAGTTTGACCGAAGAACTCAGCCGGCATTTTGGCAATCGTTTTATGATTGGAGTTTATCGGGGCACAAGTAATGATCTATTTTGGGTGTTTACTATTAACGATTGGGAATATAGCAAAGCGGCCATTTTGACTCAAGAGCTTGGATTTTTTGATCGATTGCTCAGTCCTTTTTTAGTGGATACTACTTTTAGTTCAGATTTGGCCGGGGCCGGAATGGTTGATGAAGTGGTCAAAAATAAAGATGCCCGAGTGGTAAAAAATAAATTGAATCAAACTTTAGCCATCTATAGCTTTTTAGATCAGCAGACCTTGGTGGTGACTCAAAATGAAGAGGCCTTGAGTCGTCTGATTGATAACTTTAATACGCCTCGGCCTGGTCAGTAGTCAAAAGGCTTTCGATTGTGATACTATCAAAATATGATCAATCTAGATATAAACAATTTTAAACAACGTCTGGAAGCGGAAAAGCTTCGTTTGGAAGGCGAATTAGACGATTTAGGTAAACGCAATCCCACTCAAGCTGGCGATTGGGAAGCCAGACCCAGCGATACTTCAGACATCAGTTTTCGTGATGAGGTGGCCGATCGCCTGGAAGAGCAAGATGAACGAAAAGAAACAGAATTGTCCTTAGAGTCAGAATTGACGGATATCAATTTGGCGCTCGCTAAAATAGATGCTGGGAATTATGGTCTCTGCGAAATCAGTCAAGAGCCAATTGAACTGGATCGACTAGAGGCTAATCCTTCTGCTCGGACTTGTAAGAAGCATTTAGACCAAATCTAAGATTATTATCATGTTGGCCAAAGCCCACTCCGCTCAAGTGTCAGGACTGCGAGCGGATTTTGTGGTCGTGGAAGCTGATATTTCCAAAGGCCTGCATTCTTTTGCTATTGTCGGCTTAGGTGACAAGGCGGTGACCGAAGCTCGGGATCGGATTTCCGCCGCTATTAAAAATTCCGGTTTTCGGTCGCCCCAAAAAGGCAACAAGAAAGTGATTATTTCTTTAGCCCCAGCTAATTTGAAAAAAGAGGGGACGGTTTTTGATTTAGCGATTGCTGTAGCTACTCTGGCTGCTCAAGGCGAATTACAGTTTCGGCCGGAGCAAAGACTTTTTTTGGGCGAGTTGGCTCTAGATGGTAGCTTGCGGGGGATTCGGGGAGCACTTTTGATCGCTAAAGCGGCAGCCAAGGCAGGTTTCAAAGAGGTTTATTTACCGATTGAAAATGCAAAGGAGGCAGCTTTAATTAAAGAACTAAAAATTTTTCCAGTCGCTAACTTAGCTGAATTGATCAAACACTTAATGCCCGATCAAACTCAACCAAAGCGAATTACCCCTCAACCCGAAACAATTATTGAGCGGACTAAAATAAAAAGTGAACTTGATTTCTCCGAAATTGCCAGCCAAGCTCAAGCCAAGCGAGGCTTGGAAATCGCGGCGGCCGGCGGGCACAATATCGCTATGTATGGGCCACCCGGCACCGGCAAAACCATGCTCGGCAAAGCTTTGGCTGGGATTTTACCACCCCTATCTTTCGAGGAAATTTTAGAAGTGACCGGTATCTATTCGACCAAAGGCCTAGTCAGCGACGAAGAACTAATCACCAGTGCCCCGGTCCGCAGTCCTCACCACACTTCCTCTCATATCTCCCTGATTGGTGGTGGCACTTGGCCCACCCCCGGGGAAATTACTCTGGCCCATCGGGGAGTGCTCTTTTTAGACGAGTTTCCCGAATTTGAAAAACGAACCATTGAAGCTCTGCGCCAACCACTGGAAGACCGAGTGGTGTCGATTGCCCGCTCCAAGGGCTCGATTTTGTTCCCGGCCAATTTTATTTTAGTGGCCACACTTAATCCCTGCCCTTGCGGTTACCGTGGCTCCAGTGTCAGAGAATGTGTTTGCGCGCCAGCTCAAATTTTTAAATATGAACGTAAAATTTCCGGGCCGATTATCGACCGGATCGATTTATGGTTGGAAGTGCCCACTCTGCCACCGGCCGTCTTGAAACAAAGCGGGGAAGGGGAGGCTTCGGCAGTGATTCAAAAACGCGTCGTCTCGGCTCGCGAACGCCAAGCCAAACGTTTTGCCAGTCAGGGCATTAAACTAAAATTAAATTCGGAAATGGGCCCTAAAGAATTAAAGAAACTGGCCCCGCTCGACGAGGAGACGATGAAATTGCTCGAGACTTCAGCCACTCGCTTGGGCCTGTCCGCTCGGGCCTATCACCGAGTGATCAAAATCTCCCGGACTATTGCCGATCTAGCCGGCTCGGAACGAATTAAAAAGGAACATTTACTAGAGGCGCTGCAGTATCGACCACGGCGAATCTTCAGCTGATGCGGATAAGACGCAGATTCTTGCAGATAAAAACGCCGATAAAAAACTGATTTATAACCTAATCCTACGACCGTGAGATTAGGTTATAATTGTTCGACATTTGTCCGCCAGCTGGCGGATCGAACAATCTGCCGAAATTAAAATTGTTCTAGAACCGATTTAGAACAATTTATCTGTGTTTTATCAGCATCCACCCACCAAAATTTCGTAAAAACAAAACTTAAGCGGGCAAGTCCGCGTTTTATCTGCGTCGATCAGCGTTTCATCCGCATTAGAACTAGAAGGGATTTACCGCCCCATGCACCTCAAAGTGGACATGTGGCCCAGTCGAGCGGCCGGTATTACCGACCGAACCGATCCGCTCACCGCGAGTGACTTTGTCACCACGATTAACCATCACTTTACTCATATGGCTATACAGGGTTTGGGTGCCATTGGGATGTTGGATGACGATATATTTACCATAACCTCCGTTCCAGCCGTCACTTCTAGCTAGAATTACTGTCCCGGCCGCCGCCGCATAAATTGGCGTGCCACTCGGGGCAGCCAAATCAATGCCGTTACGACCATGGATACCTTGAGTTTTTTTACCCCCAACAATCGGCCGCAAGAAATAGCCGGAATAATTAGGACCTGTATAGCGATCCAGGTAACTTTTTTTCGCTGGTGCTTGACCGGCCGGCGGTGGGGCCAACTGCCCGTCGGGAATAATAATCGTGTCACCAACAACTAGTTGCCCCTCCGGGTCCAATTCGTTATAGGCAATAATTTCGCTAGCATCGGCATGGTATTTTTTAGCCAAACTACCGACTGTCTCTCCTTTAACAATCGTATGGATCAAACCATCGATTGGCAGAATGACCAAGACATCGCCAGTTTTTGGTTTGTAATTAGCACTTAAGTCGTTGGACCAGAGAATGGTGCTTGGTTCTACTTCAAACATTTTAGCAATGTCTTTCAAACTATCGCCGGCATGAACGACATAAACCGCAATCTGATCTTTGCCCGGTCGGTCTTTAATGTCAGCTGATGTGCCCATAGGGCCAGCTTCCGGTAAAATAGCGGTTCCGCTAATTAAAGCTGAACTGTCGTCGTCTTTGCTTGGTCGAGGGTCAAGATTGGTAGCCGCTTGAAGCAGGGGCATGGTTTGAGAGTTGTTCGTGGTGGTATTGTCTTCAGCCTGGCTTTCGCCAATCAACCAAGCGCTTAACCTGGAAAAAATGCTTGCTTGAACTCCCCGGGCCATAAATAGCAGGATTAAAATGAATAAACCCAGAAAAAGCAGACGGCGAGCAAGTTGGGGTTTAATATGCAATTGGTTCCGAACTAAACGCCAAAGTGAACCAAAGATCTGGAGGGTGGGTAAAATAAGCGCAAATTTAGATTCTTAAGCCGAAAGTCCGGCCCTAAGGGGCAAACCAGGACGGTCAATTTAAGTATAACTGAAGAGTTGAGGAGGTCAATTAGTCCCCAAAATCTAATCTCGCAAGCGCTTGAGGATAGCCTGTTCGATGTCGGTCAAATCTTGGCCGTAGGATAGGCGAGATAATTCTTTCAATTTGTCGGCTCGAGTAGTTGAACCACCTTCCGGCCAATGGAAACGCAAACTAAAGGGGGCAATGGGTTCGCCTTTGACTAAAATTTTGGCGGCAGCGGTTAAGTTTTCCAGACTGGTTAAATCTTTTTCAGAAAAAGTTGGGGCAAAATGCTTGGCTAAGACTTCGGTATCAGTAGTTCCGACTCGGAAACTAATCAAATTGCCGACGTTGCCAAAAATAGCCTCACGAATATTGTCTTTTAATTGAGCGATGAATTGATGGGCGACTGTCAGGGATAGACGATACTTGCGAGCTTCGGACAAAATAGTGGCAATCGAGTCGGTGGTGTAATTTTGGAATTCATCAATATAGAGATAGAAATCCCGGCGGTCATTTTCAGCCATATTTTCGCGTGATAAAGCGGCTAAAAGAATTCGGCCAGTAACAATCATACCCAAAAGAGCCGAGTTTAGGTCGCCGATTTTACCTTTAGATAAATTAACCAAGAGAATTTTTCCATCATCCATTACTTCACGGAAATTGAAAGCTGATTTGGTTTGGCCAATAATCGGGCGGATGTAGTCGTTGGAAATAAAGTTATCAAACTTGGAGGTGATATAGGGGCCCATATTAGCCAGACCTTGCTCACCGGTAGTCTTGGGGGCTTCCTTGGTCCAGAAATCAATGACCGTCGGATTGGTGATGCGAGCCAGCTTGCGTTCACGAAAAGCTTGATCGGAAAAAATCCGGGGCATTTCCATTAGGGTGGCCGGTTCATTTTTAGCGTCTTCCATTAATAACAAGAGAGCATTGCGCATATATTTTTCAAACATCGGACCCATCGTTTCTTTAGAGAAAAGTTGATTGAAAATCGACTGCATCTCGTTGACGATAAAAGTTTTTTCTTCCGGTTTAGACAAATCATACTCGAGCATATTCAGTCCCAGCGGTCGGGCCAAGTCACCCGGGTCAAAAATAATTACATCAGTGGCTCGTTCTGGTGGGATGAAAGATAAAATTTTGTTGACCAAATCTCCATGAGGGTCGACTAAGCATAAGCCCCGACCGGCCTGGATATCTTGGAGGGCCAGATTAAGCAAAAGAGTGGATTTACCGGTTCCGGTTTGGCCGATTAGGTAGAGATGGCGCCGACGATCTTCTTCGCTTAAGTAAACAAGTTTTTCTTCTTGTCGGAAAATGTTAGTACCTAAGGCAATACCGTTAGTATTGGTCAGATTAGCTGGGGCGGGAGCTTCTTTAGCTTTGACCCAGGCGACGTTGGGGATATCGGAGGAGGAAATCGGTAGATGAAAAAGGCTGGCTAATTCTTCGGCATTTAAAATCAATTCTTCATTGATGGAGAATTCGCGGAAAATGTAATCAAAGATTAGACGTTTTGATTGGGCGGGGCGATTAACTTTTTTAATTTTTAAATTATTTCGATGGGGAGCGGAAAAACCGGCAAAAGCATTACTGATCGACATTAGCAAATCGTCGGCCTGATCATTTGCCCGTGAAGCGGTGACGATGCGAACATTGGCATAATAAATCGGTTTGGCAATTTTTTGCTGAATAGCCTTAATGGCTTCTTCGTCGATATTTTTCTCTTTAGGCTCGTCTTTTGGTTTTGAGCTGGAAAAAACGAGATTTTCCAAATCAGCTACTTTAAAAGCGCCGAAGCCGGCTACTTCTTTTAAGCTTTTTCCTTGCTTTAAAGCTTCTAAGGCTTTGATAATTTGTTTTTGAACAAAAGAGCCGGTTGGTTTGATAATAAATTGGAGCGAGGCTCCTTCGTCGAGTCGCTTGATTTTGGATAGAGTACTTAAAATTGGGGCAAAGGTGTCGATATTGGCTTCGCGGTAAGTGCTGATTGGCAACAGATAGGATTTGTCTAGAGTTAGATAAGCTTCGGCATGGGAGCCACTAGGGTAAAAAATACTGTAATCATTGACTTCTTTAATCAAGGCCGATGGAAAGAGGCCGTGGATTTTGCGGGCCGCCAAATACCCCGCCGAAGCCCGGGGCCCCAAATAAAACTCAATGGCTTCGGAATCGTGCCGGACGGCGACTTCAAAAAC
>CAYHUF010000029.1:0-7835 GCA_964359775.1 uncultured Candidatus Saccharibacteria bacterium | reverse complement strand
TTTGGAAATTTTAGGCAATACTCACCTGATGAGCCTAGGTGTCTCAGATCAAGATGGTGTTTGGGTGGCTGATGTTATATTTTTACATAATGACGACTTAAATATCTATTGGCTCTCGTCTCCCGATTGTCGTCACTCCAAAGCGATCTTAGAAAACGCTAAAGTGGCGGCTACGATTACCTATAGTACTAAAAGTAAAGAAGCGAATTTTGGTCTCCAGTTGGCAGGAAAAGTTGAGCGATTAGATGGGGCCAGATTTGATCTGATTGTTAAACATTGGGCTAAAAGAGGCCATCAAATCCCCGATATTTCCAAGGCCCTAGAAGTGTTGGAAGGGGACTGTTGGTATAAATTAGTGCCAACCAAGATCGAACTTGTTGATGAAGCAAATTTTGGCTTTGATCGGCAGAGTCTAAAATTAGACTAACCCTCATGTCATCTACCTTCAAACGCACCATTGAAAATTTTACTTGCGCTCATTGCGGGGCCGAGGTTGTTGGTAATGGCTATACCGATCACTGTCCAAAATGTCTGTGGGGCCGGCATGTGGATAATTTCCCTGGGGATCGGGAAAATGCTTGCCAGGGTTTAATGGAGCCTTTGGGTTTGGAAATGTTGAAGGGGGACTATACTTTGACTTATCGTTGTGAAAAATGCGGGACCATTAAGACCAATAAAGCGGCGTCAGAGGATGATCTTAACAGCTACTTGACGGCTATGTTATAATTAAAATATTAATCAATTAAATTCACCCTGTGGAGTAGTTTGCTATACTCCACAGGGTCAAATTATCATGAAAAAAGTAACTGTTTATTCCACACCAACTTGCGGTTATTGTAAAATTGCCAAACAATTCTTTAAGGATAAAGGGGTTGATTTTACTGAGATTGATGTGACCACTGATCTGGCCGGTCGACAGGCCTTAGAACAGAAAATAGGGCGAATTACCGGGGTGCCAGTGATTACTGTCGATGATCAAGCGGTGGTCGGTTTCGATCAGGCTCATTTGACGGCAATGTTGGGAATCTAAGATCCTTAAATTAATTCTCAAAGCCAAGCCCTAGGAGGGTCTGACCCTCCTAGGGCTTGAAACTATACCAAATTTCCACGACCGTGGAAATTTGGTATAGTTTGGATTACGAACAAATAGAGCAATGCCGCTGTAGTTTAATGGATAAAACAAGGGACTCCTAAGCCCTAGATGCAGGTCCGATTCCCGCCGGTGGCACACGATTTTTTTCTTGGTAAACCAAGAAGTAAAAATCGCGTCGAAAATTAGCAAATTTTTGACGTGGATAATATTGGCCTCATCTGCTAAAATTAAGTCATATGGACAATCCCAATTTAGATAAGACACTGGAAGAGCTGAAAGTTTTAACTCAAGAAAATAATCACTTGCTTCATGACCTGCACCGCAACTTATGGTGGGGTAGGATATTTGGTTTTATTCGTTGGACGATTATTATCGGCTCAACCATTGGCCTCTTTTACTATTTCCAGCCGTTGATGAACAGTATGCTGGGTTCCTACCAGACCATCATCCAGAGGATCAATACTTTGTCGAACCCTTAAAGTGGTTACATTTTAGGGTTGAAAACTAGCCTAAAACTGCTAGAATAGCCTTGACCTGCCCAGGTAGCTCAGTTGGTAGAGCATTTCGCTGAAGACGAAGGGGTCGCCAGTTCGAGCCTGGCCCTGGGCACTAGAAAAATTTTTTTAATTATGCCTAGATCTAAATTTAGAATATTTAAATTAATTATTATTACTATAGTGCTACTTATTGTGGTATTTATTGGATATTATTTAATAAATAGTTATATAAAAGATCAATTGACTCTAAAACAAACTAATAAAGTATTAAATTGGATAGAATATTTTTATACAGATAATGGTCGTTATCCGAGTCAAGTAGAATTTAAAAATAATTTTTCAAATTTTAAGTCAAAAGAAATAAATTATAGTGATTCGGAACAGAGTTTTTTATTGATTTATCCCTTAATAAAACGAAGGTCAAATGCTCCAGGTCATCCTGGTATGGAATTATTTGGATACACTGGAAAATATTATGTGGAACCTTGTCCGAGATGGGATGAATTGGAACTTGGACAACCTAAGGTTCTTATCGATATTTCGCCTGTTATTATAATCTATAGTGATTTTAATGCTGGAGAAATCTATTTTGCTCATAGAGAACAATTAAATGAGAAAATTCTTTTATTGAGTGGATTAGATAAACCCAGATTATTTAAAAAAACTGATAATAAAAATAACAACATTTTTGTTACTGCTAATGTAAGTAAAACTAATATCGTTATTACAGACAAAAATAATGTTATTTATTACGAATGGGATGATTTGGGACTTAAACTGAAAAATCCGCAAAAGATAGGGGTAGTTCCAATTGGATGTCCCATTTCTTCATCTAGTTAATTTTTTAAAAAATAAGAATTTGTCACGAATTACTGTTGTATGTGGTGAAATGTGTTTGGACTAATTCAAGAATGTTACTCCTCTAAAAAACATAGCCAAATTATATGATTTGCGACGATAAAAACATAGGTGTGGGTGCGGGCACACTTAGCTTGATGATTTTTTAATAAAAATCTGCTAAAGTTGGCGTATATGAAAAAACGAGTATTTATCATCCACGGTTGGGATGGCCATCCAGAAGAAGGTTGTTTTCCTTGACTGAAACGGGAACTCCAAGCTAAAGGTTTTGAAGTTTTTAATCCATGGATGCCTGATCCCAAAACTCCTAAAATCGAAACCTGGATTCCGTTTTTGACCGAACAAGTTGGCCAGATTGATGATCAGACTTTTTTGGTTGGTCACTCGGTTGGCGCCCAGACCATTTTACGTTATTTAGCCACTCTGGCCCCAGGAGAAAAAGTGGGCGGAGTGGCCTTTTTGGCTCCTTGGACTCACCTAACCGACGAAGTTTATGAGGATGATGAGGATCCGATCCTGGCCAAACCTTGGCTGGAGACGCCAATTGATTGGATTAAAATAAAAACTCACACCGATAATTTTGTGGCTATCTATTCGGACAACGATCCGGTGGTACCTTTTAGTGATTCGGAAGTTTTTAAGGCCGAATTGGGAGCGAAAATTATTGTCGAACACAACCAAGGACATTTTAGTGGTTCGGATGGGATAACTGAGTTAGCTTCTTTACGAGATGCTATTTTAGATATGGCCGGCTAAGCTTTTTAAATCACGAAATTTTAAGCCCCAAAAAACATTCTGATATTCTTGCGAATATCAGAATGTTTTTTGGGGTCGTGATGGGATATTAAATCGTTCGAATCTTCACCTTTTGGATTCGGTCTTTGTCGATGCGGGGAATTTTGATAGTTAGGAGGCCATGTTTTTCAAAGGCTTCGGCATTGTCCGGTTCGACTTCGCTGGGTAGCTCGACTGTCCGAGCAAAAGAGCCCCAGTATAGTTCGCGTTTGACATAGCCATCAGTACTTGATTCAGTTTGGCGTTCGCGGCGGCCTTCGATGGTGATGGATTGACGGGCAATATTAATATTGATATTCTCCGGCTTGACCCCGGCAATCATCGCTTGGACCACCACATCGGTCGGGGTTTGGTAGACGTCGATGGCTAGTTCGCCGGTTTCTTCGATTTCGTCATCAGTTGAAATCCAATCGTCTTCATTTCTTAATGACGGTTTGTTTTTAATCGGGGTGTCATCGTCGAATTGATCCGAATCGGTGACGGAAATTGAACCAGTGATTCTTTCAAAAAAAGAGCGTTTAGATTTGCCGTTGAACATAAATAATAAAAATTAAATTGGTTTATTTTGAGGAGTTTTGATTCGCTTAGTCAATTCAAATAAATAAAGGAGCAACATCGCCATAACCCACAAACTTAAAAAAACGGAAAACATCATTTGACCGTCATTGATTATTATAAGGAAATTAAACAAGCCATGCAAGGCGATAGCGATAATTAAACCAAAACTGATGGCTAAAATTTTGATTGGCCGACGCTGATAAAAAGTCAAGGCCCAAGCGGCGCCAACCAGGCCGGAACAAACAGCGTGTAAAACTGCGGCGCCGAGGAAACGCAGGCCACCGGTGAAAAGGAAAATAGCGGCTGTCTCACCGGTGAGTAAAGTATTGAGAAGAAAGAGAGCGTTTTCCATGCTGGCAAAGCCGAGGGCGATTGTGATGGCGTAAACTAGGGCATCAATCGGTTCGTCAAAATAATGATTGCGATAGATGATGGCAAAGATGGCGATAAATTTCAAAAATTCTTCGACCATCGCTAAATAAAAGAAGGGGCTGGAGTGTTCAAAAAAACCACTGAGATTACCAGTCAGTGAGGGAGAGCTAAAAAATCCTTCTAACCAGTAAGCCGGAAAAACCATAATTGCTCCAAGGATAAAAGCTTCCAGAAGAAGACTTTTGGGT
The DNA here is from genome assembly GCA_964359775.1 of uncultured Candidatus Saccharibacteria bacterium. GTDB lineage: Bacteria > Patescibacteriota > Minisyncoccia > Phycocordibacterales > XYD1-FULL-46-19 > 21-14-all-37-9. The sequence goes on along the minus strand of CAYHUF010000029.1, from coordinate 3,414 downwards.
TCGGGTTTATTACGATCCTCGCGTAACCAAAAAGCCAACCAAACGACGACCGGGACAACTCCGCCGATCAAGGCGTAAATAATCATGGCAAAAGTAAGGCTTTGATTAATCATTAAGTTGGCCAGACTGAAATCATTAATAATTTATTAGAATCGAAGTCGGCGATCTGCCAGATTTCTTCAGTGACAAAAGGCATAAAGGGGTGGAGAAGTTTGAGGGAATCAGCTAATAATTGGCGGAGGGTGGCGATACGTTTTGTCGCGTTGGCGTTTGGTTCGACTAAAATGGCTTTGCTCTCCTCGATAATCTCATCTGCTAGTCGGTGCCAGACATAATGATAAATCTTTTCGGCCGCCAAATGAAAGCGGAAATTATCTAAGTCATCAGTAACTTCAGTGGCCAGGTTATTAAACTCTGTGATTAGTTCATCCGCTTGGTCAGCTTTTTGATCCATGGTCACATCCAGACGCTTAGCGTTATCTAAAATAAAGCGACTAATGTTCCAAACTTTGTTGGCGAAATTTTTGTAACCTTTGATTTTGTCTTCGGCCAGGGCCATATCTGAGCCGGGGGTGTTGCCGACAATCAGAGCCATCCGCAGAGCGTCGGTGCCGAATTTGGCACCGATATCAATCGGGTTGATGACGTTGCCTTTACTCTTGCTCATCTTCTGATTTTTGGCGTCACGGACCATGCCGTGGAAGTAAACAGTTTTGAACGGTACTTGGCCGGTGCGGTATAGGCCAAGCATAATCATCCGAGCTACCCAGAAGAAAATCAGGTCGGAACCGGTTTCCATGACGTCGGTCGGGTAAAAAGTTTTGAAATCCGGATTATCCGGGTAACCTAAGGTGGCAAAAGGCCATTGGCCGGAAGAAAACCAAGTGTCGAAAGTATCGGGGTCGGTGATGAGGGGGGCTTGGCAATGCGGGCAGGCGATTTCTTGATTGTCCAAATCCACCACGCCATAGTCGCAAGTCGGACAGATCTTGGCCGGAATGGGAATGCCCCAAGCGATTTGGCGGGAGATATTCCAATCTCGAATGTCGTTGAGCCAATTGAAATAAACTTTTTCTTGCCAGTCGGGGATGATTTTAATTTGGCCTTGTTGGACCACTTCAATCGCCGGCTTGGCTAGTGGTGCCATTTTGACAAACCACTGAGGCATGATTCGGGGCTCGAGAATTCGACTGCATTTGTAACACTTAGTGACAGTATGTTCATAGGCTTCTTCTTTGACCAAGAGACCGAGAGCTTTCAGATCGGCTACCACTTGCTCGCGGGCCGTGGCCACTTTCAGCCCGGCATATTTGCCGGTTTTGTCGGTTAATTTACCGTTTTGATCAATCACTTCCACACTTGGCAAGTCATGACGCTTGGCAATCTCGTAGTCGTTGGGATCGTGAGCCGGAGTAATTTTCAGAGCACCGGTGCCAAAATCTTTTTCCACCACCGAGTCGGCAATGACTTTGAGCTTCATGGTGCCGATGGGGGTGGTGACTTCAATCTCCTGGCCGATATATTTTTGGTAGCGCTCGTCGTCTGGGTTGACGGCCACAGCTACATCACCGAACATGGTCTCGGGTCGAACGGTGGCTACCACTAGAGGTCCATATTGTAAGTAATAAAGTTTGTCAGTTTGGATTTCGGCTTCGGTTTCCAAATCGGATAGGGAAGTCTGATGTTTGGTGCACCAATTAATGATCCGCCGGCCCCGATAGACCAGCCCGTCGTCAGCTAATTGTTTGAAAGTGGCGTAAACAGTCTTGATGATGCTTGGGTCAAGAGTGAATTTTTCTCGCGACCAATCACAAGAAGCCCCGAGAGCGCGCAGACCATTTTCTGCGTTCCCTTGGTGTTCAAGAGTGAATTTCATAATGGCGGCGTAGAGTTCCTCTCGCGAAAAATCGAAGCGGGACTTGCCCTCTTTTTCCAGTTGTCGTTCAAAGACGATTTGAGTTTCAAAACCGGCGTGATCGGTGCCTGGTAGCCATAAAGCTTTGTAACCCTGCATCCGCTTATATCGGGTCATGATGTCTTCCAAAGTTATAAACAGGGCATGGCCGGCGTGGAGATGCCCGTTGGCGTTGGGTGGGGGCATGATGATGGAGAACGCAGATTTTCGCGGATAAGACGCAGATTCTCGCTGATTTTCATCCGCGTTTAATCCGCTTTCCATCGGCGTTTTATCAGCGGGGAGCTTGTCCGGATTAAAGTAACCACTTTTCTCCCACAATCCATAAATTCTCCCCTCGGTTTCTTGAGGGTTATAGGGTTTGGTCAATTTTTCCTGACCATCATTTGTTGCCATATGTAAGGATATCTTAACAAAAAGCCCTATGATTTCAAAGCTCTTTTGGCTAGTGAAAGGTTACCGTTGGCTTTGATTTTTTGGCCACTGGCTAGAGAAGGGAATTTAGCCGATTTTTTTCCGCCCAAGGCGGATCGGCCTCGGGCCGATAGGTTGAGATAAGCGGCGGCGACGATCATGGTGGCATTGTCGCCGGTGTGGGTGGTGGCGGGGAGTAGGAGATTTGGTCGGGGCGAGAGACTTTTGGTTAATTGTTGGAAAGTGGCGCGAATTCTTTTGTTGGCGATGACTCCGCCACCGACAATGATGGTCTTGGCTTTGAAGGCGGTGGCGGCTTGGAGAGTTTTGTGGAGTAGAACTTCAGACACCGCGGTTTCAAATTCTAGAGCGACCGCGGCTTTGATCTCATCAGTCAGTTCACCTAATTTAGGTAACAAATATAAGACGGCAGTTTTCAGACCAGAAAAAGAAAAATCGTAATCTTTGGAATTAATCATCGGCCGCGGCAAGACTATTGCAGATAAAAACGTGGATTTTTGCGGATGAGACGCGGATGAACCAGAGGTTTTATCAGCGCTAGATCTGCGTCCGCCAGCTGGCGGATTCTGCGCCATATCTGCGTATCGTGAGATTTCTGGGCCACCAGGATAGGGTAGTCCTAATAAGCGGGCCACTTTGTCGAAGGCTTCACCCACGGCGTCATCGCGGGTTTGGCCGATGATTTTATAGTCCCCCCACTTTTTAAGCAAGATTAACTCGGTATGCCCGCCGGAGATAATGACGCCGATAGCTGGGAATTTGATCGTCTGATTTTCTCGCCCTCCTAAGTTTTTCTTTGCAAAATTTTGGCGGGTGATTTTTATCCGCCCGCTGGCGGATTGATTTAGCATCACCGATGCTAGGTGGCCTTCCAGATGATTGACTGGTAGTAGGGGGATATCCCAATAAAGTGATAAGGCTTTGGCAAGATTGATGCCAACCCAGAGGGTTGGTTCGAGGCCGGGGCCAGCCGTGACGGCCAGGCAGTCGATTTTTGGCGCTGGCATGTTTATAATCTTTTCGAAAAAGGTAGTTTTTAATTCCAGCTCTCTCTCGAGCAGTTT
>CAYHUF010000028.1:0-8009 GCA_964359775.1 uncultured Candidatus Saccharibacteria bacterium | reverse complement strand
AGGTGAGTTGAAGGAAAACAAGCGCGGTTCGATTTCCGGATAAGAAAAACCATCGTTGACGCAAGAAAATTTGGCAGATAGTAAAAATTCTTCTTCGCCCACCACCACCCGGACCAGACCTTCCGCTTCTTTAAGGGCTCGTTCCACCCCTTCGACCAATCGTTCCTTGGCCGAGTCGGTTACGGCTTTAGTGACAGCTTCGCCCACCTGACTAGCTTTTTTGTCTTTAGTTAAAGATAATTCGGAAATTTTAATGGCATCGATCAGGGCTTCGATATCGTGCTTTTTAGTTTTAGTTAAAATGATTTGCTCGCGAAGATTCTTTTTGGCGCCATCGACTCGAACCTGGGTATAGCCTTTTTCTAATAAATCGTAGAGTAATTGATAATACTCACCTTTGCGACCGCGAATAATCGGAGCGTAGATTTCTAGTTCGGCGCCGGCCTTAAGTCCCCCAGCCTTGGCCAAATCAGCTACTTTGTCCCGAATAAAATTAATAATTTCTTCCGGTGACAATTTTTCAATTTTAGCTCCACAAACTAAACAGTGCGGTTCACCGATCCGAGCGTAAAGCACTCGTAAATAATCATAAATTTCGGTAATGGTCGCCACGGTTGATCGCGGATTACCGGAGCGAGATTTTTGGTCAATGGAAATAGCCGGTGACAAACCGGTGATTTCATCCACATCTGGCTTTTGCATTTGGCGCAAAAATTGCCGAGCGTAAGCCGAGAGAGATTCGATGTAGCGACGTTGGCCTTCAGCAAAAATAGTATCAAAAGCCAGCGAAGATTTACCGGAACCGGACAGACCGGTAAAAACCACCAGCTTATTCCTAGGGATTTCCAGGTCGATATTCTTGAGGTTATGAGTTCTTGCCCCCTTAATTTTGATGATATCTTCAAACATATATTTAAATTGCTTGCCCCGTGGCGAACAAGGTGAGCTTTACGGGGTGGGTTCGGGCCCCTTTGATTTTGATTAAGTAATCCATGAGGGGCAATTATAACACACTTAGCTGAAAAATCCAGAAATTTTAGACAAAAAAACTCCGAGGGTGGCGGACTATCACCCCCGAAGCGAAGGACGAAACGCTGTTCACTGTCATGGCATGAGATGGCAGTAAACATTCCGGCGCTTCATCCAAGATGAAGCTTACCTTATTTCTCGTTCTTTGCCAAACTCTTTTTAAGCTGGAGCAAGATGCTTACTGTCCCAACCGCTCCCAAATTATTCTTTTCATAAGCTATCAATATCCACTAATCCTGTCAACGCAAAAAGCGCCATTAGGAGGCTGTGATTACTCTGCCCTATTCCTTAATTTTTGCCAAGTCTTTTTTAATCTGCGTTTTATCCGCGTTCACCCTGTGGAGTAGCTTGCTATACTCCATAGGGTTGATCTGCGTCTAATCCGCGTTCTAGACCCCTTATTTCATCTCGTAGAACCGCCGCGGTTTCAAAATCCAACTCTCGAACCGCTTCAGACATTTCTTTTTCTTTAGCTTTCAATAATTTCTTAAGCCCCCGCTTATCCAGTCCGGCAGTTTCAATTTTTAAGAGTTCTGCCGCCACGTCTTTACGGTCGAGAGCCATCCCTTCGGTCAAATCGGAGATTTTTTTAATGATGGTCTGGGGTGTAATACCGTGTTTTTGATTGTAAGACAACTGTTTAGTCCGCCGACGGTTGGTCTCATCAATCGCTCGTTGCATGGAACCAGTTAGATTGTCGGCATAGAGAATCACCCGGCCGGCGACATTGCGAGCGGCTCGACCAATCGTTTGAATCAGCGACACTTCCGATCGCAAAAAGCCTTCTTTGTCGGCATCGAGAATTCCAATGAAAGAGAGCTCGGGCAGGTCTAGACCTTCGCGCAAGAGATTGACTCCGACTAGGCAGTCGAAACCGCCATTTTTCGAACCCTGGCGAAAGGCGGTCAAAATTTTAATCCGTTCCAAGGTTTTAATTTCACTATGGAGATATTCAGCCTTCAAACCTTCGGCTTTGAGATATTCACTCAAATCCTCGGCCATTTTTTTGGTCAAAGTGGTGGCAATGGCTCGCCCACCGGCGGAGATATCTTTCTTGGCTTCGGCGATAAAATCTTTCACCTGACCCCTATACCCCGCCTCTGGCGGGGTCGGGCGACCATCAGACTCTTTGTTTGAAGAGTCTGATGGTTTAGCCGAGTAACCATCACGCGACAAAATCGGTCGGATTTCCACCGCCGGATCCACTAGACCGGTAGGGCGAATAATCTGCTCGACAATCTTGGTCGAATTTTCACCTTCGTATTGACCAGGGGTGGCCGAAGTGAAAATCACTTGGCCGATCGAGCTTTCAAATTCCGGAAAACGCAAGGGCCGGTTGTCATAGGCACTCGGCAAACGAAAACCATTTTCCACTAGTGATTTTTTGCGACTAGCATCTCCGGCATACATGCCACCAATCTGGGGTATGGTGACGTGGGATTCATCTATAATCGTTAGAAAGTCAGGACTACCATCAGAGTGGTGCGGGAAATAATCCAGCAAGGTTTCTGGTGGAGAGCCGGGTTCCCGACCAGACAAGGGGCGAGAATAATTTTCGATGCCGTTACAATAACCGACTTCACGAATCATGGCCAAGTCATAATTGGTCCGCCGTTTAAGCCGCTCGGCTTCCAAGAGTTTGCCTTCGGCTTTAAATTTAACCAATTGCTCTTCCAATTCCAATTTAATCACCCCAATCGCTCGCTCGCGATCTTCAGCGCTGGTAATAAAGTGTTTGGCCGGAAAGAGAAAATATTGCTCGTGGCGAGTTCTTTCGACTCGAGTAATAGCGTCATATTCGACAATATCGACAATGCCATCATTATCTAGTTGGAAATTAATCAACTCACGTTCGCCTGGTGGCATGATTTCGATGGAATTACCCAGAGCCCGAAACAGGCCCGGCTTGAGGTCAGCCGTGGTGCGTTCATAAAAAAGATTGATCAAACTGGTCAAAATTTCCTGGCGAGCAATTTTCTGCCCCCGTTGGAAACGCAAATGACTAGCTAGATATTCATCCGGTGAACCGAGACCGTAAATACAGGAAACCGAAGCGACGATAATCACATCTCGGCGGGTCAGCAAGGCTTGGGTCGAAGCGTGGCGCAAGCGTTCGATTTCTTCATTGATACTGGCGTCTTTTTCAATATAAGTGTCAGACGAGGCAATATAGGCTTCCGGCTGGTAGTAGTCGTAATAGGAGACAAAATAATGGACGGCATTATCCGGAAAAAAAGTCTTATACTCCTCGGCCAGTTGAGCGGCCAGAGTTTTATTATGAGCGATGACTAAAGTCGGCTTATTGACCGCCGCGATGACATTGGCCCCAGTAAAAGTTTTGCCCGAACCGGTCACGCCCAAGAGGGTCTGGAAACGGTCACCAGCCTTGAGACCAGCCACCAATTCCTTAATCGCCTCGGGCTGGTCGCCGGAGGGTTGGAATGGCGAAACTAATTTAAAATGGGAGTGGGTCATAAAATTACAAAATACCACTACTCGCCCCGTGATGAGCAAAGCGAATTTTACGGGGATCTCCGGAAGGTTTAAATTCTGATTTTAATTTGAAATTGGACATAAGCTCAAAACGCAAAACTTAAACTTTAAGATAAAAGCTAAAATACTAAACATAAGGATTCGAACAAAATCTAACATAAAAAACAATACCCCGGTAGCGTATTCGCGCTACCGGGGAACCCTCAAACTATGTGCTCCCCCACCGGACCAGATGAAGATTCAAGACCTGGAACCAGCTGGAGGGTTAATCTGTAATTCCCCTCCACACTAAATCGACTGGTCATACCACCGCCCTCAACCAAGAACGAAAGGTATGTTGATCCATCACCCGACCTCCAAAGAATCGGCCTACCCTCAAAGTCAAAAGAGCCGAGGCTATGGGAAAAGAGATCATAAACTGACGACGAAAATTTCTGGGCGAACAGACGAACCTCTTCATCCCCCATTCGTCCTTGCAATAGCCCGAGAATCCATTGGTCAAGAAGCTCGCCGCTTCTTTTTTGGTCCTTTCTTCGTTTAGTGATGACAAACACAAAAAGAAACAGCAATGTCGCGACGAGATTTCCTACAAAAAACGTAATTAACTCATTCATGAGATGATCTCCTTTTCTTTTTGTCAGTTCAGTTGACGATTTGAAATCCGTTGATATTTTAGCAGAGAGTAATTATTTGTCAAGTTTTTTTATATATACTCAAAAATTCCTCTTTAAATTCCACAAAACGGCCATCTAAAATAGACTCCCGAATCTGCTTCACTAGATTAACAAAAAAATAGAGATTGTGAATCGAGGCCAAAGTGGCGGCTAACATTTCTTTGGCCCGAAAGAGATGAGCTAGATAGGCTTTGCTAAAATATTGGCAGGTGTAGCAGGCGCAAGTGGAATCTAACGGCGAAAAATCCGTTCGAAATTTAGTATTTAAAATATTGATCCGGCCGGTGGCAGTGTAAAGCGAGCCGTTTCTTGCCTCACGGGTGGGCGCCACGCAATCAAAAGTATCAGCCCCGTTTTCCACCCCAGTAAACAGATCTTCGACTGCGCCAATCCCCAGCAAGTGACGTGGTTTATCGGCCGGTAAAATCGAGTTGACCCAACGGACCGCGGTGCCCATATCGGCCTTATCAAAGGAACCGCCGATCCCAAAACCATCAAAGTCGAGTGAGCCAATAAACTTGGCGGACTGTTCCCGCAAATCTTGATGGCGTCCACCTTGGACTATTCCATAGAGAGCTTGCCCGCCTAAGTTTTCTCCAGGAAAATTTTGGTGGGACTGTTCGTTTAACCTCTTGTGTTCTTCTAGCGATCTCTTAGCCCAAGCGTGGGTGCGTTCGAGGGCTTCTTTTTGATACTCCAAGCTAGCTGATGGAGCCGTACATTCATCGAAAGCAAAAATAATATCCGCGCCGATTTGATGTTGGATGGCGATTGAACTCTCCGGAGTCAAGCGATGTTCCGAACCGTCTAAATGAGAACGGAAAGTCACGCCATCGTTATCTATCTTGGCCAATTTTACCCCGTAAAACTCACTGCGTTCATCACGGGACAGGGCCTCTTCTTTCGATTCTATAGTTTTACCTTCGACCGCAAATTTTGTTACCCCGGCTTCACCATATGCCGCTCCGAGCGAAAAAACTTGGAAACCACCCGAGTCGGTCATGGTCGGCCCCGGCCAATTCATAAATTTGCCTAAACCACCTCCCGTCGCCACCGTCTGTTCGCCTGGTTCCAGTAGTAAATGATAAGTATTGCCTAGCACGACTTGAGCCCCCAAGTCAGCCACTTGTTCAGGCGTCAGGGCTTTGACCGTGGCTTTAGTCCCCACCACCACAAAAGCCGGCGTTTGGATATCGCCGTGAGGGGTGCTAATGGTCCCGGCTCGGCCTAAAGCCCCAGGGATTTCTTTGTCGATTTTGAAATTAAAGCTTTTTTCGGCCATTCGCCAAGCTTAGCACAAAAATTAAAATTAATTATTTAACAATATTTTGAGGTGTGCCAGCAGAAAAACTCTGAAGATCTTCTAAGCTAGTATCGAGAATGCGCTTCAAGGCTTCCCAAGTATTGAAGGCATTATGAGGGGTGATGATGACGTTGGGCAGATCCACCAAGAGATGATTGGCCAGGACAGCTCTCAAATCATGTTCTTCGGCCTTGCCTTGAGACAACCAGTGCATTTCTTCGCCCTTGGTCAAATTCTCTTCTTCCAAGACATCCAAGCCAGCGCCGGCCAAGTGGCCAGACCGCAAAGCCTCCACTAAAGCAATCGTATCCACCAATGGTCCCCTAGCGGTATTTAACAGATAGGCCCCTTTTTTCATAACCGCGATTCTGTCGGCATTAATCAAGTGATGATTGTCTTTGGTGTAGGGTACATGCAAGGTGACAATATCAGCTTGAGCCAAGACTTCATCGAAACTGGCATAAGAATAATTAAATTTAGTAGCGTAAGCTTGATCAGGAAAAGGATCATAAGCCACAATCTTCATATTAAAACCAGTGGCAATTTCAACCACGTTTTTACCAATCCGACCGGTGCCGATCACTCCCAGAGTTTTGCCCTTGAGATCAAAACCGCGCAGACCATCGAGCGAAAAAGAACCGGTCTCACGAATGCGGTCAAAACCGAGATAAACTTTGCGGGACAAATCAAGTAGGAGAGCAAAGGTGTATTCCGCCACCGTGTCTTCACCATAAGACGGGACATTGGCCACAGCTATTCCCCGACTCCGACAGAGCTCGAGATTGATATGATCAAAACCGGTTGAGCGGGTGACAATTAATTTTAAGTTTGGGAAATGGGCCAGAACCGCTTCATCAATGACCGAATTCACAAACACCGATAGGGCTTCGGCCGAAGTGTCAGTCGGCAGAGAATCTTTAGTCAACGGAGTATCGATAAATTCGACGGCCCCGAGTGAGCTCAAATCCTTGGCCTGCAAATAGTCTTTCTCCCAGACTTCTAATTCAAAGAAAATTGTTTTCATTCCGTTAGAAATAGGACGCGGACGATTGCCCGTTACCTAAGTTAATTATTTTAATAATCAAGATTGATTTGGTCATATTTTTCTGTTTTAGTGGCGTCCGCTATTTCTAACGGGATTGGCTGGCCGCCGTTTCCGCCGCGGCTAATTTGGCTAAAGATTTCAAGACCACATCCGGATTAAGGGAAATACTGCCAATCCCGGCCCGAACCAAAAATTCGGCAAAATCCGGGTAATCGGATGGGGCTTGGCCGCAGATGCCGATATATTTATTTTTGGCCCGGCAAATTTTTATTACTTCGCCAATCAGTTTTTTAACGGCCGGATCGTTTTCGTTGGCCACCCCGGCCACCAAGTTGGAGTCGCGATCAATCCCCAGAGTCAATTGAGACAAGTCATTGGAGCCAATCGACATCCCGTCAAAAATAGCCAGGAAATCATCGGCGCGCAAAATATTGGAGGGAATTTCGCACATGACATAAACTTTCAGACTGGGGTCGGTGGCCCGGTCCAAACCATTCTGGGCCATAATGTCGATCACCTTTTGGCCTTCTTCTGGTGTCCGACAAAAAGGAATCATCGGCACCACATTTTTGAAACCATATTCGTCCCGGACTTTTTTCAAGGCTTTGCATTCCAGGGCAAAAGCGGCGGCGAATTTCGGATGATAATAACGAGACGCTCCGCGCCAGCCAATCATCGGATTTTCTTCCAGCGGTTCATAAAGCTCACCGCCAATCAGGGTCCGATACTCGTTGGTTTTAAAATCGGAAAAGCGGATAATCACTTCGCCGGGATGAAAGCCAGCGGCCAAGCGCGCTACCCCTTCAGCTAATTCATCCACATAGAAAGCCGTTTTGTCTTCATAACCAATCGTTAATTTATCGATTTGCTTGATCAGGTGCTTAATCTTCGGCGCCCGGGAGTGCTTGAGTTCAAAATAATCAAGCAGAGCATGTGGGTGGATTTTAATCGCTTCGGTGATGATAAATTCCAAACGGCCCAAGCCAATCCCCTGGACCGGCAAATAATGGTAACGAAAAGCTTCTTCCGGCGAGCCGATATTGACCATCAATTTGGTTTTCAGAATCGGCAGATTGTCGAGCTTATGTTCACGAGTCTCGAATTTTAATTCCCCGGCATAAACCAAACCTTCCGCCCCGGAGGAAGAATCCACCGTCACAGATTGACCGGTTTTCAAAGTTTTGGTCGCCACTAAAGAGCCGACAATACAAGGCACGCCTAATTCGCGGGAGACAATGGCGGCGTGAGAAGTCCGACCCCCTTTGTCGGTGACAATAGCGCTGGCCATTTTCATAATCGGTTCCCAGTCCGGGTCAGTCAGTTCAGTCACTAAAATTTCGCCCGGTTTGAAATCGCTCAATTTGGCGGCTGATTTAATCACCCGAACTTTGCCGGCCCCGATTTTGGCCCCAACAGCCACTCCTTTGACCAAAATCGGGCCTTTTTCCAATAAAACATATTCTTT
>CAYHUF010000027.1:0-8038 GCA_964359775.1 uncultured Candidatus Saccharibacteria bacterium | reverse complement strand
GATGTTCCAGCTCCGCAGCATGGCGCAGACGCGCGCGGGGGCCACGGCGCTGCGATTAGAGCCATAATAACGGACCACCCAAGCCGTAAAATTGAGCTGGTAAAATTGAACCAAAATTAAAGCCGAAAGTAATAGGGTCGACGCCAACCTAAAATATTTTTTTAGCGGGAGCCGTTCTAGAGAGACCGGTAGATAGAGCAGGGCTAGTAATTCCGGCACCAAAAAATAACGGTAATAAGCCGGATTACGGAGATAAGCCAAAGTCACTAAGCCAGCAAAAAACCAAAGCATCAGTTCCGTCGCTTTTTGTTCTCGACGTTTAAAAACAAAGACTAGGCCCAAAGACCACAAAGCCAGCAAGCCAAGAAAATACAAAGTTTGAGCCGAGCTAAAGATTAGCTTCAGATTATCGATAATCGAAACGCCTAAATTAGTGCCGTGCGGATTAGCGTAATAAGTCAAAATAAACCAGAGACTATCACCTCGAAATTGAGTCAATAACCACAAGACCAGCGTCGCCAGCAGTGGACCGAGGATTAAGGCCAGGGTACGAGCACCGCGAGCTGTCGGATGACGATAGCTTAGGTAAGACAACCATAAGCCAAATGGCAACAGGAAGGGCAAGAAAAAAGGCTTAGTCGCCAAACATAGCCCAACCCCTAAACCTAAGGCGCTATATTCCCACCACTTGATTTCGGCTCCTCGCGACCATTTAGTTTCTAGCCGGTAGGCAAACACGACGCTGACCAAAAGCCAGAAAGTGCCGGGGATTTCACCTAAGACATTTTTGCCCGAACCATAGAGCGGTGGGAAAAAGGCCAGCAAGGCCAGTGACCAATTGGCCAGAAGGGGCCCGAAGCGCTGGCGAGCCAAATAGTAAGCTAGGGCGAGAAAAGCTAGCAAATAGATGACCATCACCAGACGAGCCGACCATAAAGATTGGCCGAATAAATAGAAAGCCCCGGCGATTGGCGCTGTGACCGGGAAACCAGTCGAGATAAACGAGGCCGACAAAAATTGACCGGGGGTAAATTGAAATTGGGGCTGACCGGTCAGAACCCAATTTTTAGCCAACTGGATGATCTCGCCCTCGTCCATCCAAGTCGGCGGTGATTCAGTCAAATGATAGCTGGCATAAAAGAGGGCCAGGCCAAAAATCAGGGCCGGCAAAACAATTGTAATCAGCTTAGTCTTGAGGTTCATATTTTTGGAGATAGACCCGAGTCAAGGTCCGAGCAAAAAAATTATCTAAACGTAAGAAATCTACAAAGACAGACCGGGCCAAGTTTTGCCGACGAGCAAATTCCTCAGCCGTCCAGGATTGATAAGTCTCGGCCACGAGCGAGGCAACCTGATCAGCTTTGGTCCAATCGAGGCGAACGATAAAATCATCATAATTGATTTGATCGGCCAAGGGCAAGGGGCAGTCCGTATCCAAAAAAAGCGGCAGGCGACCCAAACTCAAAACTTCAAAAAAACGAACTGAAAAATTGCCATCGCCTTTGACACACAAAGTCAAATCTGAGCCCAAAATATTGTCGATGTATTCTCGGCGGGCGGTGGCCTGATCCAAGGAGATGGTTTTTTCATTGCCGGAATAAGAGTGGCGAATCAAAAAATTAGTCACTACCAATTTGGACTGACGGAGCAAATTTAAAGCTTTCCGGCGCCACCACAGACCTTGGCGAGCCGGACCACATTGAAAAATTAATTTCAAATAATAGCGCAGTCGCTCGTTTAAATTTCGAAAATCAGCCCAACCGCAAAAACCAATTACCGGACGCCCCCCTTTCTGACGCGGAGCTAAAGTTTGATTCAGACCTAAATCATCAGCCAAAGCCGGCATAATAATTTCGTTCGGCCGTAGCTGACTTTGATATTGGGAATTGCGAAAAACAATAGCGTGTTTCAAAGTCACGGCTTCACTTGAATCACCCGGGTAAACCACGATGATTGATTTATGATGCTGTTTGGCTAAAGCTTCAAACTCAACCAAATAGACCGGGTCTTTTTTGGCTTGGTTATAAAGATAGGGTAAGAGTAAATAATCCGCCAGCGCTGGATCGGACACCACCTCCACCAAGGCTTCGGAAAAATAATCCTGGACGGCTTCGCCGAAACGGCCATAGTGGGTTTTCTTAGCGGGATAATTAGCTAACAAAAACCAGACTAGAGGCCAAGGCTTGTCGAGCGAACCGTGATAAATTTTTAGTTTAGGATTTTCCATAAAGGCAGTTTATATTTTCTTAGCGATCAAGACCAAACCAAAATCTGTCCGCCGAATATAGCGCATCAAATAATTCCCACTAAAAAGCAGGGTGTATAAAGTGTAAGCGAACAAAGCATAAATCAGGGCGCCGAATTTCCGACTCCGTTTATAAGCCCCCCACAGATGAGTCATCCCCAATTCATATTTTAAACCAGGTCCGTGATACCAAGTTCGTTCAATCGAAAAACCTTCGCTCGCCAGCAACTGACTTAAGTTGCCGGTTGAAAACTGACAGAGATGATGGGGCGGGGTCAGCGAGGCCCAGGGAATTTTAAACCAGCGATAGAGTTGCCAGGTACTTTTGGACCAAAAGCAATCGAGATTGGGAGTGATAATAGCCAAGAAGCCCCCCGGACTCAATAAACGCTGGCATTCTTTAATGATCATTCGCGGATCACTGACATGTTCGATTAAATCACCCAAGAAAATTAGATCGAAACTTTGGTCCGGGAAATGAGCTTGGTCTAAAGTTCCGATAAAAACTTCCAAACCGTTCCTTTGGGCAATCTCGGCGGTGCCGCTATTTAATTCCACCCCGACCGGGTTCAAACCTCGCTCACGGGCCCAATACATAAACTGACCATTGGAACAGCCAATATCGAGCAAGCGCCCGCCGGGCTTTGCTACGACGAGGGCCTCGAGGATCGGGGCTTGTTTCCCTGGTAGAGGACTCTGACTCAAATCTTTGGCTTTATTACCCTGGTAGCCCACTTGCTTGGAATAAACGGCCTGGCCTAAAAATTCCAAGTTCGGAGCTGGCCAAACAAAAACCAAGGCGCAACCAGAGCAGCGGTAAAAATCATAACTATCTTTAGTTAGAAGATAAGGGCTGACGGTATCGCAAATGGGGCAAGTCTGTTGGGATTTCATAGAATTAAGTGTTTAGCTTTGGCCACCGCTAAAATCATCTCCACTCGCGCTCGAGTCGAGTGCTTGGCCAAAATTTCTTGATGCTCTAAATCTAACATAGCTTTCGGATACTCGTTCTGTAAATAATTAGCCATTTTTTCTAATTGTTGTTCAAACTCAGTCAGATCTTTAAACTGCCAAATTCGCTGATAGGCTAACTCACTCGAACCTGGCTCATAAATAGCCAAGGTCTCCGTCAGCAACAAACAGTTATTGGCCAAGATTTCCCAAAAGCGAGCGGTGTCAAAACCCCCACCTCCAACTGAAATACCCACTTTGGAGCGGGCCAAGAGTTGATAAAATTCGGCCCGGCCGGCAGACTTATCACCCGAGAGTGAAAAACCGCTGGTCGGCTCGGTCACACACTTTAAATTATGAGCCTGGCAAAATTTCTGTAAACTCTGCTGGACTTCAGCCCGCAGGGGTGGAAATTCGTTTTGACCGAAAATGCAAAAAAAATCGATGTCTTTCTGCTGGTCTAGATCGTAGGCCGACAAATAACGCCGTTCAATGCCAAAGGGCAAAGGGATGATGCCTTCGGGATGAGGTTGCTCGCGCCGAAAATAAAGCGAGCATTTCGCCAACAGCTCACGGTCAATCGCTCCACGGATTTCCTTGTCTCCCGCCAAAATTTTCGCTTGAATCACCTGATCGTAACGCCGATTGCCACCCGGCTCGGAACCATCGACGTAAATCGTTTTATCGAAGCGATTTATTTCAACGGCCAAACTTAAATTAGTATTGTCCTTGCCCCAGCACAGAAAAATCAAATCAGCCTTTCTAGCAAAATCGACGAATTCCGTTCGCTCAAGTTGATGAGCAGAAAAATCTAAATAAGATTGGTAGCCAAGCGGAGCCGCCCAGCTTAGGTCCCCGGTCTCGGCCAAAGCTAAGAGACCATCAATGATGGTATTGGTCAGATAGTCTTCCTTATGTTCGGGAGTAATGAGGGCGATTTTCATTGTCTAATTTAACCAAAAATTCGGCCACTAAGAGCTTGGGATTTAGTTGTTTATTAAATAGGGCCCTGGCTCCGGCCGACAACTTCCCCCTGACCACCGGATTTTCCTTCAACCAAAGGATTTTAGCCGCCAAATCAGCCGAGTCGCCTGCCTTAGAGAATAACACATTTTCCTGGTCGGTCAGTAATTCCCGGGCGGCGGGACTATCGGCAGTTAAGACTGGTTTTCCTAGAGCCAAGGCTTCAAAGACTTTGTTGGGGATGACTCGAGTGGCCTTGTCCGTCTGGCCGAAGATGCCTAAGACCAGATCGGCGGTTTTGATTTTGTCGACTAAATCCGTAAAAGACATTCGGGGTAAAAATTCGATATTGGTTGGTTTAAGTTCCGCGACCAGAGCTTCAATCTTGGCTGATTCTTGGCCGGAGCCGATAATCCGGAATTTGATTTCGGCTTCCCCTTCTAATAACTTGGCGGTGGCGATAATTGTCGCAATCCCCTGCAAGGGAATAAAAGTACCGTGGAAATGAACTAGAAAAATATTTGACAGCGCTGGTGCCGGCCCTAAATTTTCATCGGGCTTGATCGTTGTGCCGACAAAGATCCGGCTGATTTTAGCGGCCAAAACCTTGAAATGCCTGACAAAATATTTCGCATCTGCCAAAGTATCGGTGATTATTTTATCGGCCAGGTGAAGACCAAGCCAATCTAGACACCAGTCACGGTATGCCCGAGGACTAAAGCGAGAATAAAGTTGCCGGTCAAAAACATTGGAATCATAGAGCGAGGTAAAAGCGTCAAAAATAATCAGACTGCCAGGAAAAAGCAGCCGGGCCAGCCAGACGACCGGCTGGCCCGGATAAGCCACCAGGACTAAATCCGGTTGGACACTTAAACTCCGGTGAAGTTTAAACAAGCGCCGATATTTCTTTAGTCCGGAAAATTGTTTAGGATCAACTCGGCACTCTAAAACTTTCCAGCCGTTAGCTCGAAAACCTTCGGCCAAAACCTGATTGCGCGAGTAAACCGGATCATAGATGCCAAAAAAACAAATCGTCTGCTTCATAGTTTAGACACGATGGTCTTAATCAGCTGACTTAGGTCGGCCCGAACAGCAACGGTCCGCTGTAAAGCTAAGCCTAATTCCCCTCGATCGGAACGAACAATCAGTGCTTGTAGTTTTTCTGACAACTCCTCGATCTGTAATCCCTCTAGCAACAAATCATTTTGATACGGCGACAAATAATCCCGAAAGGCTTGATTGGAAGTCAGAACTGGCACACCGGCGGCCATTGATTCCAAAACGGCCTTATCCAAGCCACCGGTCGGGGCAAGATTGACCGTCAGATCAGCTTCGCAGTATAAAGTTTTAATCTGCTCCGGAGACACCGCTCCCCGCCAATCAATCAGAGTTTCTAATTGGTTATGATGAGAGATAGACTGCAATTCACTTAAATATTTTTTATCATCAGCCGTAACTGCTTCCCCAACCAAGCGAATGATAAAAGGGGTGGAGATATTCTCTTTAAATAAAGTCGCCGCTTTAAGCAAGATATCAAGGTGTTTAATCCGCGTTAAACGCCCCACCGCCATGATAACAAAAGATCCAGTATTCCTGACTTTAGCCGGACAGACAAAAGCCACCGTATCAATCCCGTGACCAGTGACGATCAACTTGGCACTTTTGAGCTGAAAACTTTCGGGGGCGGCGGTGAAAATCACTGTGGCCAATTTTTCGGCGATTCGCAATTTCCAATCCACCTGGCGGTGGGTATACCACAGACCGACCGGTCGGCCAACTAGGCGCCAATACCAGCCAGCCAAGACCACGTAGATCGGATTCATATGAACAAAAACTTTGTCGTAATTATGTCTTTCCTGCCACAGATAAGTAAAAAATTTGATTAAGACCAGAAATTTTCCCCACCATTTTTCTCCGCCCAAGGCGCCTAGCCTACCGGCAGGCAGGGACCAGCCTTGGGCTGGCTTGCCCAAGGATAAAACTCGGACATTGGCCGGTAAATTAAAGTCCCCGACTCCCAAAGCAATCACGATCACCTGCTCACAATTTTTGGCCAACTCTTCCAACCAGCGGTGGAAAAAGCCTAAGATGGGATCACGCTGATCAACTTTTTGAGTCAGGATTAATAATTTCATACTAAGCAGCTTTGAAAACTACGATCTTATTAAAGAAAAAATTAAAAGTCGTCATGCCAAAAATAATCAGGACTTGAGCCAGCAGATACCAAACACCCAGCATTTCATTTAAAACATACATCAAGCCAGCCGAAGCGGCCAAATTAAGCAAGACTAAACCAAAATAGAAAACAGCTTGCCAATGCCAAGCTTCCGATCTGTTGCTGAAGGTCCAATACTTATGGAGCAAGAAGCCAATCAAACCGGAAACCACGTTGGCCCAAACAGTACCCCAGACCGGCCACAAGCCGAAGCCATCGACTAAAATAAAAATAGTCAACAAACCGGAAATGGAAGAAATCGAGCCGGTAATGACGAAACGCAGAGGCCGAATACTCAAATGACGTTTGGTTAATTCTTGAGCCAGATGGTCCTCCACTCGTTTTAACAAATCTAAAATAGTCATTTTATTTTCTGATTAATTTAGTCCAGGCCGTCCGATAAGCCTCGAAGGTTTCAGCTTGGCTCGGCAAATTGACTAATTCTTGAGTTAAACCTTTAACGAGAGTTTGGCGGAGTTCACCATCGTCCAGTAGTCTTTTCATTGCTTTGACTAGCGCGGATTCATCCCCAACCGGCACAACCAGGCCGGAAGAGTCGTCCTTAACCACTTCTCCGGCACAACCGACGTCACTCATCACGACCGGTAAAACACAGGTTCCGGCTTCAATCACAGACAGACCCCAGCCCTCACTATCAGAAAATAGCACGAAAGCATCAGCTGAGCGATAAAAAGAACTTAAATCTTTTCGCTGACCCCAAAATTTAACAGCTTCGCCTAAATTTAATTGAGCGCTTAAATGTTCCAAACGCTGTCGTTCTGGACCATCACCGACAAGCCATAAATGAGCTTGAGGATAAGCTTGGCGCAATTTAGCCAAAGCTCGCAACTCACCGGCGATATTTTTGACTTTAACTAAACGAGCCACTGTCAAAAAAATAAAAGCCGACTCGTCCCTCGGGATTAAAGCGGGAGTGGGATCACACTTAAACTCGTTAGTAATAGGGATAACGGTTATTTTAGCTGGCTCAATTTTAAAATCAGCAATTAATTGTTTTTTTAGACGTTGGCTAACCACCCGGACCCCGGTCGCTTTAGGTAACAAGAAACGAGCCAGGATTTTCCGCCAGCCGCTAAAACGCTCAAAACCATGGACTTGAATTTCCAAGGGCAATTTAAATTTTTTAGCCAAATACCAAGCAATCAAAGCTAAAAAATAAACATCCTGAACGGTGATTAAATCAAAATGAGTGTTATTTAAAATTTCTGTAGCCTTGATTAAAAGTCTAAAAGCGGATAAGGGTTTGTTTTTTCCGCCAACGCCGGTCACCGCCACTTGCGGAGTCAAATCGAGCTTGGAATTAAATCTGGCGGGAACTAAGATTAAATAGCGTTCAACTAAACCGCCCAGATTAGAAATCCGCCGAGATGCTACCGACTCCCGATTAAGTAAACTTTGATCTAAACTGAAATTAAGAATTTTCATTAGCTCGAAACAAATCAATTAATTCTCTGATCATTCGTTCTTTTGTAAAAACTCTCACTCGCTCTTTGGCGGCTTGACCTAATTTTTGGCTCAAAACCGGATCAGTTAATAATTTTTCAATCGCTTCGGCTAAAGCCACCTTATCATCATAAGACACCAGAAGGCCATTTTCACCGGTGTTAATCAACTCCGGATTACCTCCTTCTCGAGTGGTAACG
>CAYHUF010000026.1:0-8073 GCA_964359775.1 uncultured Candidatus Saccharibacteria bacterium | reverse complement strand
CAATGACGCTGCAAGGAGCATCTTTTGGATTAGAGGGTGAGGTATAACGAAGTTTAAAAGTCTGAGAATTATCATTCTCAGGCAAAACAATCGCATAGGCAAACAAATTAGTTTCCGGAGCTTTAACATCATACAGAGTACTCATAGCGTAAGTTTGAGCACCCCGGATTTGGATGGCTATTTCTTGAGCCACCAAATCAAGTGAGCTTTTGTCCCGAAAACTGGGTAAATTAGCCAAAACAATGGCCGTCACGATAGTAAAAATACTGACCACCACCAACATTTCGATCAAAGAGAACCCCTTCGACAAGCTCAGGGCAAGGCCGACAGTGGATTTTTGATTACGAAATTTTGCGATTCTCATAAATTAACATTTTCTAGAACAGGCATCTAAAACAAAAAGAGTTTTAGTAAATCAAAATGACCCAACCAAACCAACAATAGACCTAGGATCAAGAACGGGGCAAAGGGCACTTCCGTCTTCATAGTAAAACGTGGCCAGCTCGCTGGCAAGCTTTTTAATTTAGTAAAAGCTAAAAGTAAAAGTCCGACCACCGCCCCAATCGAAAAAGCCCACAAGAGTGCGGAAAAACCTTCTGTTAGACCTAATAAGAAACCGATACCGACCACCAACTTGGCGTCGCCAAAACCCATCCAAGTGCCGTGAGAAAAATACCATAAAGCCCAAAAAGCCACAAAAAAAACCAGTCCGGTCGACAAAGCAAAAAACAAAGACTCGCCAAAAAATAAGGCCCAAAGTAAAGCTAGAGAAGCGAAGAAATAAACCAAGGTTTCCGGAATAATTTTGTGTCTAAGGTCATAAACCGTGATGACAACCAACAGAGAAATAATCAGCCAGCTTAAAATAATTTCCGGCCAAGCTGGATAAAATTGATTTAGACTAAGGACAAAAAGTCCAGCGGTCGCTAATTCAACTATGGGATATTGCCAAGAAATTTTGGTTTGACAATTTCGACAACGACCGGCCAGAAATAAAAAACTTAAAACTGGAATAAGTTCAAACCAGCGTAATGATTGACTGCAAGCCAGGCAACCCGAACGCCCACCTAAGGAGCGTCCGGTATTGTAACGCAGGATCACCACATTCAAGAATGAACCGATGATTAACCCCAAAACAGTGGTAAAAATAAGAAGGAACCAAGACATTTTTATTTTTTATTGATGAGTCGAATCAGTAAAGTCAAGAACGGTACTACCATTATAAGTTTTAGTTGACCCTGTTGGTGCTTCAGGATCTGGATCGGCATAAGTCGCATCAAACTGAACATCCCATTTGCCGTTATAGTTCGAGTAATTTCCATTATTTGGATTGGCACATTTGGATTGAAAACAAAGTTTGTATTTACTTCCACTTGAAACCGAATCTAAACTAGAAGCTGAAGCTGAACAAGACGTAGCAGAATCAATTAGATGAATATCTTGGCAATTAGCCGGTATTCCCTGACTACCATTCTGATTTATGGCGCTACCCCAGTTAAAAGAGAGCCCAGTATTATCAGCACCAGTAATTGTTATTACAAATGGTAAACTAGAAGCCGGATAAGGTGACCCGCTGGATTTAACAAATTTAATGCCACCGAATTGACCGGTCTTAATTTCAATATTAGTGATTTCGCCTACATTAGACTGAATCGGGCAAGCGCTTACCGGCACTGGTGAAGTGGCCCCTAGAGTAATTGAGCAACTTAAATTATCCGGAGAAGGGGTGCACCCGGTCCAACCCAAAGCATTAGTTCCACTATAAGTGGCTTCTAGGGTGACAGTATCTTCGGATAAATAGGTGCTGTCGGTGCAAGTTCCTGATCCAAAAGTACAATTGGAAATTTTGCCATCGGCAGAGCTGATAGATAGGGTGTCAGGAACAGCCGGAGGGGTAGCGCTAATTTGGCAAGGCTGAATTGTTAAAGTGACATTATTGCTTCCCCAGTCACCAGAACAAACACTAATCTCCGGATTACAACCAGTAGAATGACAACTGTTAGTCGCTTGACAATCAACGCCTGGATCACAACTGTTAGTCGCCTCGCAAGTGCCGGCAATGGCGGTTGAAACCCCGAAGCTAATCCAACCAACATTCAAATCACCCCAGGCATAACCGCCGAACTTGCCAGTAGTTGGATTATAATCGACACTAGTCATTTGAACCCAACCATCCCAACCCCCACGATAAATATCATCTTTCATAGTCCCACTGCAACCAGTGACAAAAACTGAACAAGCCCGAGCCCAACCCGTAACCGCAGTGTTATTAATTCTTACTCCTTTTGTCCCGCTCGGAGGGGTGCCGTCACTAGGCGCAAAATTAACCCAACCAATGCCGTCATTCCACATATAACCGCTGAAAACTCCACTAGCATCGACATGGAGACCATCAGTACTAAAAAAACCAACGTTATCACTCCAAGGCCAACCGGAAATATCAAAACCGGTTCCAGGAGTTTGAGCTTGCAAAATCGGAGTTGGTAAATAAATTAAAGCGCTAAAAATCGCGAGTAAAACAAAAAGACTAAAAATAAGGTTTTTCTTCATAGGAAAAATTTAAGATACTAAGCTAAATCCATTATAACATCTCTCACCGACAGAGATATAGGCAAAAGTGGACATCTTTTAAATCTCTACCGGCTTTTTACTGGCAAGCTTCACCGGAGACGGGGTTGGCTTGAACCTGTGATTTGCCGGCCGAGTCGACGCACCAATAGGTAACAGCTCCGCCGGCATCATTCGATAGTCGAGCAGAAACAGCGTAGGCCGAACCGTCAGAAATATTGCAAACGGTATTATTTGAAGCATCGATATTTAGTTTATCCAAAATCATTTTGACGCCGGAATTAGCGCTATCGCAAGGTGAAGAAACGCTGAAGATCCCAACATAAGTGTCATTATCACTGAAATAGATTTCGGCTTGAGCTCGCAGAGAACCTAGACCAGATTGAACGGCAGCGTCTTTGGATTTATTTTTAGCCATTCCGAGGCTAGTCATTACAATACCAGACAAAATCCCAATGATGGCGATAACCACCAAGAGTTCGATTAACGTGAAGCCATGACTTAACGATTTTTTCATAAAAAATAAATGCTTACTCTAGAAGAAAGGATCGTCCAATTCCTAAATTCTAACACCAATTAAAATCTTTCCCAAACAAAAAAGGAGTTAAACACTCCTTTTTTGTTTAAACTTTTTTAAGTTTAGATTCTTCTACAGACAAGAAGTAGCCGCACCAAGCGTGGCCGCTTCAGCCTTAGCTTGGCCAGTACTATCAACACAGAAGAAAGTTCCACCAAGACCACTAAGATCAACTGAGGCTGCCCAGGCAGTAGCTTGAGCAGGGGCGGCTGGAGTTTGATTACAAGTAACAGTCCCCGTACCAGCCTGAGCCACAACGGCAGTAATCAAACTACTCAAACCACCAGTGGCAGTTGAAGTACAGATACTAGCCACGTAATTTCCACCACTATCAACGCCTAATTCAGCTTGAGATCTCATTGAGGACATACTAGCTTGAGCAGAAGCTGATTTAGCCTTGTTTCTAGCCGTCCCTAATGAAGTCAACACAATCCCCGATAAGATACCGATGATGGCGATGACCACCAAGAGTTCGATCAGGGTAAAACCTTTATTTAACGTTTTTTTCATAACAACAAATTATTAATAAATGATTAATTTATAAAGCCCAAATAGGCCCTTTTTCGACTGGTTTTAATTACACCTTTTAATTATAAGCCCTGGCCAAAATAAACAAAGGGTGATGTGGGGATAAGGTAAGGTTGGCCTTTTTAGGCCTACACTTATCCGTGATGTTGAATTTCATTCGACATCACGGGAGGAACCAATAAATCGTTTACACTTATCCAGATTGCCGAAATCAACTTCGGCAATCTGGGCAAGGTAAGGTTGGGCCTTTCGGCCCTACACTTACTCAGCATTAGACGTAATCGTCATTGCTGAGCCAAGGTTGGACTTACAGGCGCTTGACAGGTGCTAGACAGGTGCTAGACTAGGAGTACAAATGCCTTCGGGCCGTCCTCTTATGGCAACATAAGAGAGAACAAAGGAAAGCCATTAGATTAAATCTCTAATGGCTTTTCTTATTTCCTCAAACTTTTCTTGATTAAGAATATCAAGCGGATCATGCAGGCGCTTGGTATCAATCAGCCTGATTTGAGACAAAATCGCAAAGGCTTCTCTATCGGCAACTAATCCAACGCTCATATGATACGGATTGTCTTTGGTGGAAGTCGTCAGAGGGACAACCAAACAGACATGGCGACTGAACCCTTTGATGACTAGCACTGGTCGGCGATATGATTCGCTCGTTCCATCTTGTTCAAAGCCAATGTTAATACCCAGTGAACACCAGCGGATATCCCTGGCTCGGTAAAAATTTGGCTGTTCATCATTAATCTCTTTCTTCCGCTTGTTCCAATTATCAAAATCCTTTTTCATATTTCTTAGATGTAAAAAAACTTGAGCATACGCTTCTCTTGTTCAGAAAGTCGAAATCAATTTTGGTTCGCAAAGTAAGTGTAAGCCCGTGCCTTGCCTCGAAAGCTGAAGTCGATTTCAGCTTTCGAGATAAGTGTACGAAATGGACGCTTCAGCGTCCATTTCTCCCTTGGCTTAAGTAGACGAAGTTGATTTCGTCTACTTAAGTAAGTGCAGGCCGCTCTTCGGCGGCCAGCCTTACATCGCTGAAGCCAGGTTGTAAATCGGCACCAGAACCGAGGTCAGCAAAATACCAACGCCGACACCCAGGACTACGATCATAATCGGTTCAATCAAACCGACGATGGTATCCACTTGGTTGTTGACTTCCCGGCGATAAAATTTAGCCATAGTATCCAGGACAAAGCCTAATTTTCCGGATTCTTCTCCCACCTTCATCATTTGAATAATAATGCCGGGAATTTCCGGGTTGGCCGACAAAACATCAGATACGGCATTACCGGCTTTTACCCCTTCGACTGAACGGAGTAAAATCTTACGGTAAACATCGTTATTGACCACTTCAGCCGTAATCTCCAAGGCCCGAACCATTGAAATACCGGAAGTTAACATGGTATTTAAATTGTCAGCAATTCGCGACAAGTAGAGTTTTTTATACAAATCACCGACATAAGGCACTGATAATTTAAAGCGATCCAGTGTCTCATGACCAACTTGAGTTTTGATATAGCGAACTAAAAAGATAGACAGACCAATCAAAATTAAAAGTAAAAAAATACCATAGGAAGAAACGAAATCGCTGACTCCGATTACAATTTTGGTATAAATCGGCAACTCTTGGCCGGTTTCCTTGATAATTTCACCTAGTTTGGGAATGACAAAAGTGACCATCACGACCATCACCACTAAAAAGGACCCGATAACGAAGGCCGGGTAAATCAGAGCGTTCCGAGCTTTGGAAGTCAATTCATAAGACCGATCAAGATAATCCGCCAGGTAATTGAAAGCTTCAGATAATTTTCCAGTCTCCTCACCCGACTTAACCATCGAGACAAAGAAATCCGAAAAAATATTTTTATGTCGAGACATCGCTCCAGAAATTGGCGCCCCGGCTTTGACGTCATCAGTAATTTGGATTAAAGCTTCACGCAAAACCGGATTCGAGGTTTCCTCGGCCAACAAACGAAAAGTCGACATCACTGACACCTTGGCTTCAAATAGGGTGGCAATCTGGCGCGACAAAATAACAATCTCGCTTTGTTTAACCTGATGAAATAAAGAAATATTACCCCACCAAGAATTTTTTTCACTTTCCGGTTTGATTGAGACGATCACCAAATCCCGATGTTGGAGCGAGGAAATCGCCAAATCAACATTCGGTGCCTCGACGGTGCCGTCTTGTTCAATACCGGTTTTAGAAACTGCTTTATAAACAAATAACATAGGATTTTAGATCAAACGTTCCAAACCTTTAGTGTCGAGAGAATAACGGTAAGCGTTATCCGCCGTAATCTCTCCTTTGCGAATCAAGTCCGCCAGTGAAGCGTTCAAGGTCACCATCCCCTCCTCAGCCCCGGTTTCAATCACCACGTCGATTTCCGCCGTTCGGCCTTCGCGGATCAGGTTTTCCACGGCGTTATTATTAAGTAATAATTCATAAGCCGGGATCAAACCGCCGGAAATTCGTGGGACGAGACGTTGAGAGAAAATTCCAATCAAGGAACCGGCCAATTGCACTCGAATCTGGCGTTGTTGACCAGACGGAAAAGAGTCAATAATTCGGTCGATAGTTTGCGAAGCCGAGTTGGTGTGCAAGGTCGAGAGGATTAAGTGGCCGGTTTCAGCGGCAGTCACGGCAGTGCTAATCGTCTCCGGACTGCGCATTTCCCCAATCATAGCCACGTTCACATCTTGGCGAAACATTGAACGCAAAGCGGTATGAAAATCGGCGGTATCAAAGCGAACTTCCCGCTGATCGATGACCGACCGGTCGTTTTGAAAAAGATATTCCACCGGATCTTCAATGGTTAAAATATGTTCGGCTCGTTCTTGATTGATTTTCTGAACCATGGCCGCCAAAGTGGTGGACTTACCCATCCCAATCGGTCCGACCACCAAGAAAAAGCCTTGTTTTCGATTAATAAATTCAGCCAGCTTGTCCGGCAAATTTAATTCGTCAAAAGTCTTAATTTTGTGAGGGATTAAGCGTAAAGCCATTCCCACCGTCCCTTTTTGATAATAAGCATTGCCCCGAAAACGGACGCTGGCATTCGGACTATAGGAAAAATCAACTTCTTTGGTCGCTAAAAATAATTTTTTATTGTCTTCATTAAGAACCTGCATCACCAAACCGAGAGAGTCCTCCGGTGTTAGTTCCGGCTTTTTGACAATCGGCACCAAATCACCAGACACCCGAATCATCGGATGAGCGCCGGCCGTTAAGTGTAGGTCGGAAGCCCCTTCTTGGGTAACAATGGCCACCAGGTCTTCTAATTCTTGGCGATAATCAGTCATTAATTAGCTTTTTTAGTACTGACAATTTCCACCACTTTACTAACCACTTCGGTTGGGGTGGCATTAGCTTTGACGATATAACCGTCGGCCCCAAGAGAGAGACCTTTTTCGATGTCTTCTCGCTGGCCCAGGTTAGACAGAATAATCACCGTAGCCGAACCAATCAAATTGCGTTTCTTTAATTCTTCAATCAATTGGAAGCCATCCATGTTCTGCATAATAATATCCACCAAAAAAATATCCGGATGAACACCCTTCTCCATCAATTCCAAACAAGCTTGCCCGGAATCAGCCACACTGACTTCAAAGCCACTTTCAGTAAACTTAATCGAATACATATCCGACAAAAACTTGTCGTCATCAATAATTAAAATGCTGTGTTTTTGTTTAGCGTCAGTCATAAAAAAATTATATTACAATTTATTAACCTCTTCAAAGGAAATCTGACCTTTGGCTGCTTTCATAATAGCATCTTCTTTCAAGGTCAAGAAACCCTTGGCCCGGGCAGCTTTATAAATCTCGGACTCAACCGGATGGGTCAAGATGACTTTTTCAATCTCACTATCCATTGATAAAAGCTCGAAAACCCCGATTCGACCACGAGTGCCACTAGGACAAGAGGGCGAAGTCTGAGAGTGAAAAACTTGACTGACGCTTGGAATCGTCGATTTAAATTGCGGTGGCAAATCGGCAAATTCTTTATCGAGCATCACCTTAATACTCTCTTCTACCGGCACCGCTTTTTTGATTTCTTCGCATAACATAGGAACTAAACGCTGACCAATCGCCATCACTAGAGTCGGTGGAATCAGATAGGGATCAACCCCCATATCAATCAAGCGCGGAATCACTCCGGAAGCGGTATTAGTGTGGAGGGTGGAAAAAACCAAGTGACCGGTCAAAGAAGCTTGAATGGCCAATTTAGCGGTCTCCCGGTCGCGGATTTCCCCAACCATAATAATATCCGGGTCTTGGCGCAAAATACTGCGCAAACCATTAGCAAAAGTGTAATTGATTTCCGGCTGAACTTGAGACTGACTAACCCCGGGAATATCATATTCGATTGGGTCTTCCAGAGAAACGACATTATATTT
>CAYHUF010000025.1:0-8213 GCA_964359775.1 uncultured Candidatus Saccharibacteria bacterium | reverse complement strand
AAGTGGAGGCTAAATTCGGTTCTTCTCGAGTTACGATCAAACCGGCCCCCAAGCGAGGAATGATTGCCGGTTCGGCCGCTCGCTTACTTTTGGAATTAGGCGGGGTCCATGATGTCAACGCCAAAATTTTATCGAAGAGCAAGAATAAGTTAAATTTGGCGAAAGCGACGATTCTGGCTTTGTCTAAATTAGCTCACTAGAAATAAACCTATGCAAATTCACGATTTAAAACGAAAAAATAAGCAAAAAACTTCCCGTCAAATCGGTCGTGGTGGCAAACGCGGAACCACTTCTGGTCGTGGGACCAAGGGTCAAAAAGCTCGAGCTGGTCGTAAATTACGTCCGGAACTTCGTGATATCATTAAGAAGTTGCCTAAATTACGTGGCTATAAGATGCGCTCCAATGTTTTGAAGGCTTTGCCACTTAAACTCGGACTGCTTAATGGTAAATTCACCACTGGGGAAGAAATTACTCTCGAAACTTTGAAAGCCAAGGGTCTTATTGAAACTCGTAAGGGTAAATTGCCGATTGTTAAAATTTTGGCCGATGGAGCAGTGACTAAGACTTTGACTATCAAGGGTTTGTCGATGTCGGCGACAGCCAAGGCTAAAATCGAAAAAATGGGCGGACAAGTGATCTAGAGAATTATGGAGGCTTTTTTCACTAAATTAAAATTAATTCTGGAAGATCGGAATCTTTCTCGCCGACTCTTTTTTCTGCTGTTGATTTTGGCTCTGACTCGCTTGGGTTCAGTTATTCCAATGCCCGGGATTGACCGCCTTCAATTAGCTCGCGTTTTTGCCGGCGATCAATTTCTTGGTTTCCTGGATATTTTTGCCGGCGGGGGCTTATCCAGCTTATCGATTATGATGCTCGGGGTCGGTCCTTTTATTACCGCCTCAATTATTATTCAGCTTCTAACTCTGATTTTCCCTTCCTTGAAGCAGATGTACCATGAAGACGGTGAAGCTGGCCGACGCAAAGTGGCTCAGTATTCTCGTCTGTTGACGGTGCCACTGGCCATTTTCCAATCAATTGGTTTGATGGTCTTATTGCAAAGTCGAGGTTTAGTCCTTAGTTTGACTCCGTTTGAGAAGATTACCAGCATCGTTGTCGTCGTGGCCGGTTCTTTACTGTTGATGTGGCTCGGGGAGCTCATCTCGGAATATGGGATTGGCAACGGCGTATCCTTGATCATCTTTGCCGGCATTGTCGCCCAAGCGCCGGAACTGCTCACGCAATTGATGGCCACTTTTGATGTCTCCCAAATCCCGCTCTATTTGGGCTTTATTGTCATTGCCTTGATTACTTTGGCTTTAGTCGTCTTTATCACTGAAGCGGAAAGACCAATTCCGATTACTTATGCCAAACGAATGCGCGGAATGAAAATGTATGGCGGGATGTCGACCTATTTACCGATTCGGGTCAACAACGCTGGGGTGATGCCAATTATTTTTGCCTTGTCCATTTTGCTTTTTCCTCAGATGGTGGCCAATTTCTTGGCTAATTCCAGTCTGCCGATTTTGAAGACCCTCTCCGGAGTCCTCTTGTCCTTTATGAATCAAACTTGGATCTACGGGGCAGTCTATTTCTTCTTGGTGGTGGTCTTTACTTATTTCTACTCCGCTGTCACTTTTGATCCGGAAGCCATCTCGACCAATTTGCAAAAGAATGGCGCTTTTATCCCCGGCGTTCGCCCCGGCCACTCGACGGCTATCCATATTTCTAAAATTTTAACTCGCTTGACCTTGGTGGGGGCGCTTTTCCTGGGCTTGATCGCTGTTTTGCCAATGGTTTTACAATCCTTGACTGACATTTCCGCCTTAGCGATTGGTGGCACCAGTTTACTGATCGTGGTGTCGGTAGCTCTTGATTTTGTTAAACAAATTGAGGCTCAAATTACGATGCGGGAGTACTAAGATCAGGGAATTTAAGCGAACACTGGCCCTGCCCTCGGCTGGCCGAGAAATGGTAGGGCGCTTGAATTTCCCAAGAAGAGTTCTTCGTAATAATCATTAAGGGCAGCCAGCCTGATTAATTTCGGTCTAATACCCTTTTAAGCAGTCCGTTTCCGTAGTATTTCAGTAGCAATCTTTCTGATTCTTTCTTTGTTTTTTCCGCGATGTGCACTCAAAAGATTTTTAACGCGGCTCCAATAGCCGTCCAAAGAATTGGTGGTGTTAGGGATATTTAACTCCTGATGTTTTTGATATGTATACAAAAATGGCAGATTCTTTTTGAGACTGTTATGGGCCGATCTCACTCGGCGATGGGTATATCTCCAACGTTTAGTTCCGACGGTGTAGGTCCGCTCGTTGATGAAATCGCCGTATTTTTTGAACCAGACATCGAGCTCTTGAGCGAGAGTCGCTTCGTTCTTTTTTGAGATTGAAAATCCGATCGCCAGAAGTGTCTGACCAGCTTCAGTTTCTGGTCTAAGAGTTAGTTTCCTTCTGACGATTTGTAATTGATGAAACTGGCAAATCTGGACTGGGATGTCGCTAAAAACCCTTGGAATGCCTGTTCTACCATCCAAAACGACCGCGGTGAGACGGAAGCCTCTCGATTCGATATTGTTGCGCAGAAGCGCATAATTTTCTTTTGTTTCTGACGGTATCCATTCCCAACCAAGATTAACTTTTAAATTCGGCTCTCTAGCGGCAAGCAAGGTTTCTTCTCCAATATGAGTGGCATCGAAAATGCAGACAACGGCTTGAGGTTTGATTTGATGACTTTTCTTGACGACGGAAGCATTAATCGCTTTCCTGATCCAATTCTGGCCCTTGTGATATTTACCTCGGAGATCTTTAATCGTTTGTCTCTGCCAAACATGCTCCTTCCAAATCTTGTCGGCAAGCTTCTGCGGTCTTCGTTTGTTTTGAAATTGTTTACCGCAATCGGGACACCGGTAGTGTTGGATACCTCGCCTCTTTCCATTCTTCTTTACAGCTGTATCTTTACAGTCTGGGCACTTTTTTTACGCATGGTTTGTAGTTAATTAGCATTCTGTCCAGACAGAGTAACACGGAATGGTTAAAACGGACTGCTTAAAAGGGTATTAACTCGAGGAAGTCTTTATTTCGTCTAGCGAGGAGCGGGTAAAAGTGTAATCACTTTTACATCGTCCGAGCGACGACGAAAAATAGGTTTAATACCGCGTGGCTTGCCACGCTTTAGGAACGAGTGAAGCGAGTTCGGTATTAATTACCCCGGGGCCTTGCCCCGGGGGACTATATTTAAAATTTTTACCAACCCCCGGTTTGGCCTTTGGCCAAACCGGGGGTTTTTCGTTATCCCCTTATCAAGCTTCCCTAACTAACCCTAAGAGTTATACTTCAAACAGTTAATTATTTCTTGTCGAAATTTATTAAATTTAACCTACTTTGTTTTATGAGTAAGAAATGGCTTGTCGGCCTAATTTTGTTAGTCATCATTGCCTTCGGTCTTTACAAATTAAGCCAGTCGAATCTGGTCGGGAGTCAGAAGCTGACCAGCGCTGTCGCTTTAGCCACTAGCACCACTTGCCCAGCCGGAACGCAGATTGGGGATATTGATGGCAATGGCAAAATCAACGTGTTTGATGTTCAGCTTTTTGAAATCAACAAAGCTTCAGCTGATTTTACTAAGAAATACCCTTGCGCTGATATTAAGGGTAATGGAATTTTGACGGCCAGTGAAAAACAAACTCTAATCAATTGTTTAGCGAGTAAAAACTGCAGCCTCATTTCTCCCCCTCGCGCCGCGGTTACTGTCGATGGAATCCAAGTATCTCGCGGTTTTCAAGTCGTAGTTTCTGCTTCTTCTTCTCCAGTTTGGAAGACAGCTTCTTCATCATTAACCTTTACCGTAAATAACAGAAGGGCTGTCCCGATTTTTTTGAGCACCAATGTTTCTTTCGCTTTGAAGACTAGGATCAGTGGAGGTCCAGGAAGGACCTCTTATCGTAACACTATCGCCAGCCCTGGCCACTTGGCCGGAGATACCGCGCAATCTTACATAATCCCTTCCGGCTCTTCTCGATCCTTCACTTATAATTATTTTTTCGAGAATCCTCTCAATCGAAACGTTTCTAGAAGTTTGACTATTACTCAAGTTAATTATGGGCTTGGTCGAGAACTGGGTACGGGTACAGGACAGAATGCTCAATACCGGATCACGGCCGGCCTTCAAGCGTTAACTGTTTCTGTGCCGTAGGTAAATAAGTCAAATAATGATTTTAAAAACCCCGCCCGATGGAATAGCTTGCTATATTCCATCGGGCGGGGTTTTGGGTTTTGGTTCCCAATGCTACAATCAAGTTATCAATTAATCTAATTTTCTTTAAATTCATGCCAAAAACACTTCTAAGCTCCTTAATTTTAGGTTTTCTGGTTTTACCGGCAGTTTCTTTAGCTGAGCCGATGCCGATTACCGTTAGTCTTGACGCACCCAGTCTAATTTTTTCTATAATTAAACCGATATTAACTTCGGCCCGCCAAGTCGCGCCAGGCATCTTCCTGGTTGAAGGCCGGAATCTTAAGGAGACGTCCTTAATGCTTTTGCCTGATCAGATTAATGCCGAGACCATCGCTCCCAATTGGACGGTTATTAACCAGTCTGACAATTTTATTAGATTCAAAGTCGCTGTCCCGACTTCTTTGCAGGTCGGTTCCTATCAACTTTACGCTTATCCCGGCCCAATGCCGACGGTTGGTAATTCCAGTAATAAAATTTCTTTAGTGATTGATCAGTCACTTATCCCGGCTCGGCTCTTTTGCTCTGGACACCCTCTTGGCGATTTAAATCTCGATGGCCTGGCTGATAATCAAGATCTTAAAATTATTACCATTAATAATATTTTTTCTGCTAAATTCCTGACTCGCTACCCCTGCGCTGATACTGATAATAGCGGCCGAGTCTCTATTTTTGACCGCCAAACCCTGACTAAATGTCTCCAGATCGGTTCTTGCGGTCTTTGGCCTGACTCTAAATCTTAAGCCGGCCTTAAAACCGGCGGTTTGTTTTCGGCACGTCCTTATGGCATTATCAATCTATGATTAATGAACGTGAAGCTTTCATCTTTATCGGCCGTTCCGGTTGTGGTAAGGGGACTCAAACCGCTCTGTTGACTGATTATCTCAAGCAACAAGGGGTCGTCAACGACCAACACCCTCTCTTTTATCTGGAGTCCGGAGAAAAATTCCGCCAGTTCACCAAAGGTTCCAGTCACTCCAGCCGTTTAGCTAAAGTCTTGATGGAGGCCGGGGCTCGTCAGCCGGATTTTTTGGCAGTTTGGAATTGGGGCCATATTTTGGTGGAAAACTTGATGGGAGATGAACATATTATTTTTGATGGCACCCCCCGTTCTCTCTTGGAAGCTCAAGCTTTGGAAACAGCCCTAGTCTTTTATGGTTACGCCAAAAAAACGGTAGTTTATCTGGATGTGTCTAACGATTGGTCGACCAAGCGTCTGTTGGAACGAGGTCGGGGAGCGGACGACAAGTCAGTTAAAGATATTGCCACCCGTTTGGCTTGGTTTGAGACCGATGTTTTGCCGGCGGTGGATTATTATCGTCATAATTCCAGTTATAAATTTATTGAAATTAAGGGGGAGAGAAGTATCGAAGCTATCCATGATGACCTGATTGCCACCTTATGATTAGCACCAAATCAAAATTAGACCTCGAGAAATTGCGCGAGGGCGGAAAAATATTGGCCGCGACTTTGATGGAAATAAAAAAAGCGGTTGTCCCTGGGGTTAAAACCAGTGATTTAGATGAGCTGGCCTATCGTTTGGTGACGAAAGCCGGTGGCAAACCCGCCTTCCTTCATTATCGGCCCGAGGGGGCCAAGAGCGACTACCCCGCCTCATTGTGCGTTTCGATCAATGAAGAAATTGTCCATGGCATACCTGGTTCTCGTAAGCTGAAAGCCGGCGATTTAGTTTCTTTGGATTTAGGTTTAGAATATAAGGGGATGTTCACTGATATGGCCATTACGGTCGGGGCGGGGAAAATCCGGCCGGAAGATAAAAAATTATTGGAGGTTACTCAGGAAGCCTTGGCTGTCGGTATCGCCGCCGCCGGGCCGGGCAAAACGACGGGCGATATTGGCGCTGCCATTGAGGCTTATGTCAAAAAAGCGGGCTTCACCATTATTAAAGGTTTAGCCGGCCATGGGGTGGGCTATGCGCCTCACGAAGAGCCTTATGTGCCTAATTACGGCCATCAGGGCAAGGGAGAAGAGCTTTTACCGGGGATGGTTTTGGCCCTGGAACCGATGGTTTCTACCGGCACCTCGGCCATCAAGCTTCTGCCCGATGATTGGACCTTTATTACTCGTGACAAGAGCCCGAATGCTCATTTTGAAAAAACGATTGTCATTACTAAGACGGGAGCGGAAATTTTAACTTAGTTATTTACCCGCTTAAGTTTTTTATTAAAAAATTTTGGCGGGCTTAAAAGATTAGATTTAATAGTTATGCAATCCAAAGAAGAAAAAACTTATTTGATGATTAAGCCGGATGGAGTTCGAAAGGGTTTGATTGGGGAAATTATCCGCCGCCTGGAACAACGAGATTTGAAAGTGGTGGCTTTGCAGATGGTTCAGCCGACTCACGATCAAATTGATCAGCATTATCCTAAAGATGAAGCTTGGATTAAGCGCTTGGGAACCAAGACAATGGCCACCTATACTAAATATGGTTTTGATCCGGTCACTGAAGTGGGAACGGCTGATGAGCTGGAGATCGGCCGGCGGGTCCGGGGTTGGTTGGTTGATTATATGACTTCAGCCCCAGTGGTAAAAATGGTGGTCCAAGGAGTTCACGCCGTGGATGTGGTTCGAAAGATTGTTGGAGTAACGATTCCAGCTAATGCCGATATGGGAACGATTCGCGGAGATTTCTCTATTGACTCACCATTGTTGGCGAATCAAGAAAAACGCTCGGTGATGAACTTGGTTCACGCTTCCGAAACGCCGGAAGAAGCCGAACATGAGATCAAGCACTGGTTTGGTGATCAAGCGCCAATTTACGACTACAAACGTTTTGGCGTTGATAGCTAAAAACTAGCCTTTCGAAATTTACCGTTGAGATGTCGATAGCTGTCAATCTTGATTTCCAGCGTTTTTTCTTTCCTATTGCTTTATTAACTTGTCGCCGGTTTAAGTGGGTCTATAATGAAGTTAGACGGCCGATATATTATTCTGAACAAAATAATTTTTAGGGAGTCTCAATTGGCGGGCACCGTGGTGTTACGCTTGCGGACACCCACCTAGCTTTTTTCTAGGGTAATAATTCGGCCGTCTGATCAAGGAACCGCTGTTTGGCGGTTTTTTGAGTGAAAACCTTTAATCTGTTAGAATACACCTATGTCTAATAATCCTCAGACTGCTTCGACGAGCGAGTCAAGTAGTTTAAAAATTTCTTTTTTGGGCGGGACGGAGATGGTTACCGGGGCTAATTTTATGTTGTCGGAGACTGGTCCCGCCGGTCAGAAGTTTTTGGTTGATTGCGGTTTGATTCAAGGGCTTAAAAATGACGAAAAGAAGAATTATGAGGCTTTTCCATATAATCCCAAGGAAATCAGCGCTTTATTTATTACTCACGCTCACCTCGATCATATTGGCCGAATTCCCAAGTTAGTTAAAGATGGTTATCGTGGCCCGATTTATTCTACTCCACCAACAAAAGATATTACCCATATTTCTCTTGAAGACAGTCTCGCTATGCTTGGGCGAGAGGCCCAAGATCATAATCAAGAACCTCTCTTTTCTGAGGCTGATATCAAGCAAGCCATGAGTCAATGGAAAACCTTTGATTATCATGACCCGATTAAATTGGGTGATTTTACGGTAGTTTTTCGCGACTCCGGTCATATCTTAGGTTCGGCCATGGTCGAGTTTAATTATCATCAGAAGAAAATTGTTTTTACCGGCGATCTCGGCAACTCACCATCACCACTCTTACCTGACACGGAAGTGATCTCGGACGCTGATTATTTAGTGATGGAAAGCGTCTATGGCGATCGCAACCATGAAGATCGTTCAGAACGTCGCCAGCGCTTGGAAGATGTGATTGAAGAGACAATGCGCCGGGGTGGCACCTTAATGATTCCGGCTTTTTCCATTGAACGAACCCAGGAATTATTGTTCGAAATCGAAAATATGATGGAGAACTCTCGTATTCCCTTGGTGCCGGTTTTTCTTGATTCTCCAATGGCCATTGCCGTGA